>NZ_FMXV01000025.1:0-94847 GCF_900104425.1 Pseudomonas sp. NFACC13-1
CTGAAATCCCTTGAACGTTGCTGGCTGGTGGCTATCATCTGCGCGCCTCGGGGTTGTGACACGGCGTTTCGTTGTTATGCCATTGGGTTATTTTCTTACTTGCCTGGACATCCTCGATGCTGGCGTACCACCAAAAAAGTTTTCTGATCGTCGATGATTTCTCGGATTTCCGCAGTTCGATCCGGTCCATGCTGCGTGAGCTGGGCGTCAAGGACGTGGACACCGCCGACACCGGTGAAGTGGCGCTGCGCATGTGCTCGCAGAAGCGTTATGACTTCATCTTGCAGGACTATCACCTGGGCGATGGGCGCAAGAATGGCCAGCAGGTGCTGGAAGACCTGATGGTCGAGAAGCTGATCAGCCATGAAAGTGTGTTTCTCATGGTGACCGCCGAGACCAGCCAGGCGATGGTGCTCAGTGCCCTGGAGCATGAGCCGGATGCGTACCTGACCAAGCCGTTCAACCGCTCCGGCCTGGCCCAGCGGCTGGAGCGGCTCGAGCAGCGCAAGACCCTGCTCAAGCCGATCCTGCAGGCCCTCGATCGTGGCAAGCCGATGGAAGTGCTCAATGCCTGCATCGCCCTGTGCAAGCAGGACCCGCGCTACGGGCCGTTGTGCCTGCGTTATCGGGCCGATGCGTTGCGCGACCTGAATCAGAACGAGGCCCTGGAGCGGCTGTACAACTCCATCCTGGCGGATCGTCCGTTGCCGTGGGCCTACGCGGGGCTGGGCAAGTTGATGTTCAAGCGCGGCCAGGTGGGGCAGGCCAAGGCCGTTTATGAAAAGGCCCTGAAAGTCTTTCCAATGATGCCGGCGTTGTACGACGGCATGGCCGAAGTGTTGATGGCCGAGGGTGACACCAAGCAGGCGCAGCATGTGCTGGAAGAGGCGGTGCGCCTGTCGCCCCTGGCCGTGCGTCGCCAGTCGTTGCTGGGCAAGTTGGCGATGACCAACGAAGACTACGACACGGCTTCCCGGGCTTATCGCCAGGCGGTCGGGCAGGGCGCGCAGTCGCGCTTCAAGGATCCGGAAAGCAACCTCGGCCTGGCCCACGCGCTGATCAGCAAGGGCAGCGAAAAAGGCCTCGATACCCGCACCCGGCTGGAGATCAACACCACCCTCAGTGCCGTGGCGAAGGAGAACCTCAACGACCCGGGGTTGCAGGTCCGGGCGCGGCTGATGAAGGCCACCAGCCTGTTGCTCAACGATGCCGAAACCGCCGAGAAGCTCACCGAACAGGCCTTGCAGCGCCTCGATGGCATGGAGCAGTTCATGAGCGCCGAGGCCGCGTTGCTGGTGGCCAAGCAGTTGCAAATGCTTGGCCAGACCAGCGCCGGGGAGTCGATGCTCAAGAACTGCGCGGAAATCTACGGTGATGACCCGGCGGTGATGCAAGGCATTGCCAAGCTCACCGACGACCCGAACATCCTCAATCAGGGCAATGCCGCCGCGGAGTTGAACCGCGAAGGTGTGCGGGTCTACAAGACTGGCGCATTGCCGGAGGCGCGGGAGCTGTTCCGCCGTGCGCTGAAGATGCAACCGAAGAACATCAGTATTGCCCTGAACATGGCGCAATCGCTGCTGCATGGCACCGACACCAGCGTGGAGTCGGAACTGCTGCAGGAGTGCCGCGACTGCCTGAAACTGGTGGGCATGATGCCCGACTCCGATGCGCGTTTTGCGCGTTATCAAAAACTGCGAAGCAAGGCATTTGGCGATGAATGACAGCGAACAGGCCCTCGATTTTTCCACGGTGATCGCGTCGACCGTGCACGACATGAAAAACTCCCTGACCTTGCTCATGCAGGCACATGGGCAATGGCTCGAACGCCTGCCCGAATCCGAGCGACAGACCTCGGAGCAGGGCGTCATCGAGTTCGAGTTCGCCCACCTCAATGGCCTCATGGTGCAGTTGCTGGGGCTGTACAAGCTCGGCGTCAACCAGTTGCCGTTGCACCCGGCCTACCACGAGCTGGACGATTTCATCGAGGCGCAACTGGCCGGCCATCAGGATGTGTTCCGCAGCCGCGGAATCATGGCCACCTACGATGTCGATCCCCTCAGCCCCTTGGGCTTTTTCGACCGCGAGCTGGTGGCCTCGGTGCTCGACAACTGCATCAACAACGCCATTCGCCATGCGCGCCAGGCGCTGCTGATCAGTGTGAGTGACGAAGCCGGGCAACTGGTGCTGACCATCAATGACGACGGCGACGGTTACCCGCCAGAGATGATTGAGCGTCAGGCCGAGTATGTGCAGGGCATCAACCACAGCAGCGGCAGCACCGGGCTGGGCCTGTACTTCGCCGCGCGAATCGCCGGGTTGCACCAGCGCGGCGGCGTGAGCGGGCGGACCGAGATTGCCAATGGCGGTGTGTTGGGCGGCGGGGTGTTCCGGCTTTATTTGCCCTGAACAGGCCCTCCATGAGTGTCCCTGGCAACACAAATTCCCTGTGGGAGCGAGCCTGCTCGCGATAGCGTCGGCTTAGCCAATATTGAGTTGACTGATACACCGCCATCGCGAGCAGGCTCGCTCCCACAATGTATTCCAAAGTTTGTTGTTTATTTTTACGTGTGCTTGATATTCCGAACAGCCGGAGCCTATTTTGTACGGGTTGCCGTTCGCGGCTCGCACATAACAAGGATTGCGTCATGACGACCGATGGCCAGCGTTCACTCGCGCAGCGACTGACGGGCATTGATGAGATTGAATGTGTCACGCCGGATTTGAATGGCGTGCCGCGAGGCAAGGTGATGACCGCCGAAGGGTTCCTCGAAGGCCGGCGGTTGCAATTGGCGCGGGGTGTGCTGCTGCAATGCATCATGGGCGGTTATCCGCCGTCGCGTTTCTACGGCAGTGATGATGGCGACCTGGCGCTGGTGGCCGACCCGAAACAGATCCACCGCCTGCCCTGGAGCCAACAGCCCCGGGCCCTGGCCATCTGCGACGCCGACGAACTGACCGGTGAAAGCTCTCGGCTCTCGACGCGCGGCCAGCTCAAGGCCGTTGTCGCGCGCTATGCCGCCCTTGGCCTGGCGCCAGTGGTGGCGACCGAGCTGGAGTTCTTCGTGTTCGCCCCCAACCCGGACCCGACCCAGCCGTTCCAGCCGCCGATGGGCCTGGATGGACGTCGCGAAGACGGCCACTCGGCGTTCAGCGTCAGCTCCAACAATGGCCTGCGCCCGTTCTTCAGCGAAGTCTATGCCTGCATGGCGGCGCTGGGCTTGCCGCGCGACACCTTCATGCATGAAATGGGCGTGAGCCAGTTCGAGATCAATCTGCTGCACGGCGACCCGTTGCTGCTGGCCGACCAGACTTTCCTGTTCAAGCACCTGCTCAAGGAAGTGGCCCTCAAGCACGGCCTGACCGTGGTCTGCATGGCCAAGCCCCTGGCCCACACGCCGGGCAGTTCGATGCATATCCACCAGAGCGTCGTCGAGGCGGACAGCGGCCGCAACGTCTTCAGCGACGAAGCGGGCGAACCGACGGCCGCGTTCCGGCACTTCATCGGGGGGCAACAGGCTTGCCTGGCGGACTTCACCGCGTTGTTCGCGCCGAACGTGAACTCCTACCAGCGACTGTGCCACCCGTTCGCCTCACCGAACAATGCCTGTTGGTCCCACGACAACCGTTCGGCCGGGCTGCGGATTCCCGCCAGTTCGCCAGTGGCCCGCCGGGTCGAGAACCGCTTGCCCGGGGCCGATGCCAACCCCTACCTGGCGATTGCCGCCAGCCTGGCCGCCGGGTTGTACGGGATCGAACAGCGCCTGGAGCCGAGCGCGGCGATCCAGGGCGAATTCGAAGTGCCGGATAATCTGTCGCTGCCATGTACCTTGCATGCCGCCCTGGAGCGTCTGAAGCGTAGTCATCTGGCGAAGGAACTGTTCGGCACGGAGTTCATCGAAGGCTACATCGCTTCCAAGACCCTGGAGCTGACCAGCTTCTTCGATGAAATCACCCCCTGGGAGCGACGTGTCCTGGCGGCCCAGGCATAAAGAACCGCTGCATTCGGGCTATCTTCAACGGATAGCCCTTACTCACCTCAAGGAGCCGCTCGGAACGCCGATGCGCCAAATCTGGAAACCTTTTCGAGCGCTTTATTTCGCCTCGCTGATGATGTTGATCGGCTCGGGCCTCTTGAGTACTTACCTGGCCTTGCGCCTGGCCGCCGACCATGTGGACAGCCTCTGGGTCGGTGCGCTGATGGCCGCCAACTACTTCGGCCTGGTGCTGGGGGGCAAGATCGGCCACCGGCTGATCGCCCGCGTCGGGCACATCCGCGCTTATTCGGCCTGCGCCGGGATCGTCGGGGCAGCGGTGCTGGGCCATGGCCTGGTGGACTGGCTGCCGGCGTGGATCGTGCTTCGGATGATTGTTGGCCTGGGCATGATGTGCCAGTACATGGTCATCGAGAGCTGGCTCAATGAGCAGGCCGATGCCAAGCAGCGTGGGGTGGTGTTCAGCGGCTACATGATCGCCTCGTACCTGGGGCTGGTGCTGGGGCAGTTGATCCTGGTCATGCACCCGGCCCTGGGCCTGGAGCTGCTGATGCTGGTGGCGCTGTGCTTCGCCCTGTGTCTGGTGCCGGTAACGCTGACCCGGCGAATTCACCCGGCGGCGCTGCATCCGGCGCCCATGGAACCACGTTTCTTCATCAAGCGTGTGCCGCAGTCGTTGAGCACGGTGTTGGGTTCGGGGCTGATTGTCGGCTCGTTCTATGGCTTGGCGCCGCTGTACGCCTCCCAGCAGGGTCTGTCGACCGAGCAGGTCGGTCTGTTCATGGGGAGCTGCATCTTTGCCGGATTGTTGGTGCAGTGGCCACTGGGCTGGCTCTCTGACCGCTACGACCGGGCGCTGCTGATCCGCTGCTTTGCGCTGGTCCTGGCGATTTGTGCGCTGCCGTTGGCGATCCTTCCGGCGGTGCCGCTGGAGGTGCTGTTCGTCGCCGGGTTCTTCTGTTCGCTGGTGCAGTTCTGTCTGTATCCGCTGGCGGTGGCGTTTTCCAACGACCACGTCGAAGCGGATCGAAGGGTGTCCCTGACCGCGATGCTATTGGTGACCTATGGCGTTGGCGCCAGTATCGGGCCGCTGGTGGCGGGAGTGCTGATGAAGATGTTCGGTAGCCAGATGCTCTACGGCTTTTTCGCCTTCTTTGCCCTGGTGCTGGTGTGGCGGATCCGGCCGAAAGCGGTGACCAACCTGCATCAGGTCGATGACGCACCGCTGCATCACGTGGCGATGCCGGACAGCATGTCGAGTTCGCCCCTGGTGGCGTGCCTCGATCCGCGGGTGGATGAGCAAGTGGTGCAGGAGCAGATGCAGGCACCGACCAGCCCGGAGGCGGAGCCCGAGCCCGCCCCTGAGACCGTGGCTGAAGCTGACGCCGAGGCGCCTGAGCCTCCCAGCTTTACCCAGGCCAGGCCTTGAAACGGGCATGAAAAAACGGGCAGTCACCGCAAGGGACTGCCCGTTTTTTCATGGCTCGACGATCAGAGGTCGTCTTTATCGAAGCGTCGGGCTTCACGCTGGAGCTGGTAGACGAACCGCTCGACCTGCCGCTGCACCAAGCCGCTGATGTTGTGGAAGCGTACGCCAGCGAAGGTGGTGTTGATCCTTTCTTCGAAATGCAGGTAGCGCAACTCGACTGGCGCGGTCATGTTGCCAAACGGCAGGGCCGCGATGAAACGCTCATACACCTGGCCCAATTGCAGGCGTTCGGTGATGTCGCCGTCAAAGCGCAGCTTGCAACCGGTGGCGGAGATGTCCAGCAGCTTGCCGTCCACGGGGGACTTGAGCTTTTCGCCGCCCAGTTCAACGCTCACCAGTTGGGCCAGTTTCAGGGCGGCGCGGAAGGCATTGCGACGCTGGTGGTAGACCACTTCGTCGGGCAGGGCGCCGCGATAGCAGCGACCGTCGCTGGATTCATCGATGGTCAGTGGGCCCTTGCCATCCCAGGCGATGCGCACGCCGTCATGGAAACCTTCGACGCGAAACGGCTCGCCGGCCAGCAGGAAACGCTCGCCGTCCCGGGGAATCATTTCATCCAGGGCGATGGAGTTGGTCTCGCGATCGACATTGACCAGATAGCTCTGGAAGCGCTGGGTACGTTCATGGAAGGTAATGATCAGCGGGTCATGGCTATCTTGCAGCATCCGCAGGTTGCCAGAAATTTCCAGGGGCGTGGTGAGGACCTTGGGGGGCTGCGGAGCGTCATCCGCGTTTGAGGCATTGAACACGGTGGGTCAATCTCCAGGCAAAATACGACTACGAATGGCCGGCATTTTGCCAGCATGTATCGCGCGTTGATAGAGCGAAGGCATTGTTCGTTTCATGCCTGGCTGAGCGGGCGGTGCTTGACCATTCTAGCCGTCGAACCGCTAGCGTCATACAGCGTCGGGATCTCGCCACCGTTGAGAATGCGTAACTGGTTGGCGGTGGCGGCCTGCTGCATCAGGATGGACTGTCCGTTGCGGGCGTTGGTCGCCTGGCATTGGGCGAGCAGGTCGTTGAGCACCTTGCTCTGGGACCGCAGCTGATCGCCGAGGGTCGACTGGGCGGCCAACTGCTCAAGGCCGTCATGACTGGCGGGCAGGTTGAGGCTGGCGAGGATCTCGCTGCGCTTGCGGCCATGCTGGTCGAGCAAGATGATCAATGCCTGTTTCTGCGCCAGGATGGTTTCCAGCAAAGGCATGTCACGACCGTGCAGTGCCACGGATTCGGCCTGCAATAGCTCCAGCAGTTGTTGCGCTGGAACGAAGTCGTCGATGATCAGTTGCAATAAATGAGTGTCGTGCATGGCTGGCCTTGGGTCTTAGCGTCCAAAAGCCTGGCGCAGGCGGCGGCCTAGCGCTGGGCTTCGAAGTTGAGCAGTTTGCTGGCTACGCGGTTGCTGTCGACTTTGTAGCTGCCATCGGCGATGGCTGCTTTCAACTCGGCCACGCGGGCGTTGTCCACGACAGGTTGATCGCGCAGCTTGTCAGTGATCTTCTGCAACTGCTGAGCCTCATTGCTGAGGTGTACCGACTCCCCGTTGCTGACCTTTTCGGCTGGCGTGGACACCGGCGCGGATTTGTCGGATTCGACGGTTTCCTTGGCGGCGCTGGTACGCGTAGTGCCTGTCAACGGTGAAGAGCTATTTAAACGATTGAAATCGATGACCATGGTAAAAAACCTCTGGGTATTTGGACGCTTGCCATGTTTTCGGCCATTCCCAAAAAAACTTTAGGCTCATTTATTCAATGAACGTGCGCACGTCTGCGCTTGCCTTTGCGTAAGGCACAGTCTAGGGAACACCGGGATCAAGCGCCAGCTTTCTACCTCCTCTACCGGGTCATTACATCGCCACTTCCACTTGGCCTGGAGCCATCACTTGCGCCTTGATGACGCGCTGGGAATTGAGGTTTTTTACCCGTATCTGTTCACGCATGCCACCGTTGGACAGGGCCTCGCCGGGCATCCGCACGGCCAGTGAGCCGCTGCGGGCGGTGATGACCACCTGGTCGCCCTTGCGGACCACCTCGGCCTGTTCCAGGTGCACCAGCGTCACGACCTGATCGGCGACCATTGGTCGGACAAGTTTCTGCCCGATGGCCTGATCGACAGAGGTCAGGAAGCCCTGGGTGATCTGGCTGATGTCCCGTTCGCGCAACATCACGTCCTGGGGCTCGACGATCCCGGCTCGCTTGAGCGGACGCGTGGTGGTGACGATTTCCCGGAACAGGCGCACTTGAGCGGGCACGAACACCGTCCAGGGCGCGGCGCTGTCGCAACGAACCTTCACCGTGACACGGCCCAGGGGCCGGGCCGGGCTCTCCAGGGAAGCAGTCAATTCCTTGTCACACATGGGCATGCGCAAGCGCGGGTCGAGCTGGTTGACTTCGATTTCGTAACGACCTTCGGTTTGACTGGTTGCCAGGTAGTCTTCTACGGTGAATTCAAGAAAGCCCTGAGTGACGCCGATAAGGAGATCAGGCAAGGTAACCGGAGCCGCCGCAAGGGCAGGGCCGCCCGAAGCGAACAGGCAGGCGGCCAGCAGTGCACCGAGCCAGTGGCGGCAGTGAGTGGTCAGGCGTCGAGAAAATGTCGTTTGTGCGTTCATGCCGGTTCAAAAGCAAGCCCCGTGCCGTTTAGTGATGAATGCGCGTCGGACACATTAGCGTTAGGTAGGAGTCAGGGCATGGCGGGAGTAATGGATTCGGTGAACCAGCGCACTCAGCTGGTCGGTCAGAATCGCCTGGAGCTGTTGTTGTTCCGTCTCGACGGCCAACAAATGTACGGGATCAACGTATTCAAGGTCCGCGAGGTGCTGCAATGCCCCAAGCTGACCCTGATGCCCAAGTCCAGCCCCGTCGTGTGCGGTGTGGCCAATATCCGGGGTGCGACCATCCCGATTCTCGACCTGGCGATGGCGACCGGTTCCGGTCGGTTGCTGGACCAGAGCAATCCGTTCGTGATCATCACCGAGTACAACACCAAGACCCAGGGGTTCCTGGTGCGCTCGGTGGAGCGCATCGTCAACATGAACTGGGAGGAGATCCATCCGCCGCCCAAGGGCACCGGCCGCGATCACTACCTGACGGCTGTGACCCGGGTCGACAACCAGTTGGTGGAAATCATCGACGTGGAGAAGATCCTCGCCGAAGTGGCGCCCACGCCGGAGGCGATTTCCGCGGGTGTGGTAGACGCCGAGACCCAGCACAAGGCGATTTCGCTGCGGGTGCTGACTGTCGATGATTCGTCGGTGGCGCGTAAGCAGGTGACCCGTTGCCTGCAAACGGTCGGTGTGGAAGTGGTGGCGTTGAACGATGGGCGGCAGGCGCTGGATTACCTGCGTGCGCTGGTCGACGAGGGCAAGAAGCCCGAGGAGGAGTTCCTGATGATGATCTCCGACATCGAGATGCCGGAGATGGACGGGTACACCCTGACCTCGGAAATCCGCAGCGATCCGCGCATGCAAAAGCTGCACATCATCTTGCATACTTCGCTGTCCGGGGTTTTCAACCAGGCGATGGTCAAGAAGGTCGGTGCCGACGATTTCCTGGCGAAATTCCGTCCCGACGACCTGGCGTCCCGGGTCGTCGATCGGATCAAGTCAGCAGAATAAAGTAAAGGTCGGGCGCGTTGTGCGCCCGGCAAGTCAACACGATGAAAGAGGCGGTATCTTGTCTACGGGTAATTTGGATTTCGAACAGTTCCGGGTCTTCCTGGAAAAAGCCTGTGGCATCTTGCTTGGTGAAAACAAGCAATACCTGGTGTCGAGCCGTCTCAATAAATTGATGGAGCAACAGGGCCTCAAGTCATTGGGCGAGCTTGTGCAGCGTATCCAGACCCAACCGCGCAGCGGCTTGCGCGAGATGGTGGTGGACGCCATGACCACCAACGAAACCCTGTGGTTTCGGGACACCTATCCGTTCGAAGTGCTGAAGAACAAAGTGCTGCCGGCCGCTATCAAGGCCAGCCCGGGCCAGCGCCTGCGGATCTGGTCGGCGGCCTGTTCGTCGGGGCAGGAACCCTATTCGCTGTCGATGTCCATCGATGAGTTCGAGCGTTCCAACCTGGGCCAGTTGAAAGGCGGCGTGCAGATCGTCGCCACCGACCTGTCCGGGACCATGCTCAATAACTGCAAGACTGGCGAGTACGACAGCCTGGCCATCGGCCGGGGTTTGTCGCCGGACCGGCTGCAACGCTACTTCGACCCGAAAGGGCCGGGCAAGTGGGTGGTCAAGGCACCGATCAAGAGCCGGGTGGAGTTTCGCTCGTTCAACCTGCTGGACAGCTACGCCAGCCTGGGCAAGTTCGACATCGTGTTTTGCCGCAATGTGCTGATCTACTTCTCCGCCGAAGTGAAGAAAGACATCCTGCTGCGCATCCACGGCACGCTCAAGCCAGGCGGCTACCTGTTCCTTGGCGCCTCCGAGGCGTTGAACGGTTTGCCGGATCATTACCAGATGGTCCAGTGCAGCCCGGGGATCATCTACCAGGCGAAGTGATTCGCGGGTGTTGTCAAAAAAAAACGGGAGCCCCAAGGGGCTCCCGTTTTTTATGCGCGCTGATGTCTCCTGATCACCCCTATCCCTGTGGGAGCGAGCCTGCTCGCGATAGCGATATCACAGGCGACATCAATGTTGACTGACACACCATTATCGCGAGCAGGCTCGCTCCCACAATGAAATGCATTTGTTCTGCAGGAAGCGGCAGAAAAGCGGCAGGTAAGCGGAAACCCGTTGCCGCTTTTCTGGCATTGCCGCTTTGCCGGTGCCCGCAAAGCCCCGGTTTATGGGGTTTTTGGAAATGGCACGGCGCTTGCTTTAGCCGTCGTACGTACATTCTGGTCACCCAAAGGTTTCCGACATGAGCATCAGCTTCGATAAAGCGCTCGGTATCCACGAACAGGCCCTGAGCTTCCGCGCCCAGCGTGCCGAAGTCCTGGCCAACAACATCGCCAACGCCGACACCCCGAACTACAAGGCGCGGGACCTGGACTTTTCCAAGGTGCTCGCCGAGCAGAACGATAAGGCCAAGAACGGTCACTTCGCCTTGAACATGACCAACAGCCGTCATATCGAAGCCGAAGGCCTGGGTAATGGCGACGAGTCGCTGATGTATCGCACGCCGATGCAGCCGTCGATCGACCAGAACACCGTGGACGCTCAACTGGAACAGTCCAACTATGCGGAAAACTCCGTGAACTTCCAGGCCAGCTTCACCCTGCTCAACAGTAAGTTCAAAGGGCTGGTATCGGCCCTGCGCGGAGAGTAAGCCATGTCGATTGCTAGCGTATTCAACATTGCCGGCAGTGCCATGAGTGCCCAGACCACTCGCCTGAACACCGTCGCCAGTAACATCGCCAACGCCGAGACCGTTTCGTCGAGCATCGACCAGACCTACCGCGCCCGCCACCCGGTGTTCGCCACCATGTTCCAGGGCGGCCAGTCCGGCGGCAGCGACTCGCTGTTCCAGGACCAGGAAGCGGCCGGGCAGGGCGTACAGGTGCTTGGCGTGGTCGAGGACCAGAGCAACCTCGAAGCACGTTATGAGCCAAACCATCCGGCCGCGGACGCCAAGGGTTATGTCTACTACCCGAACGTCAACGTCGTCGAAGAAATGGCCGACATGATTTCCGCCAGTCGTTCGTTCCAGACCAACGCCGAAATGATGAACACCGCCAAAGCCATGATGCAGAAGGTCCTGACCCTCGGTCAGTGATAAGGGGCGAGTCACATGAGCGTTACCAACACTACAAGCGGTTTGAGCCTCAACGAGATTCTGGCCAACTCCGCGGTCAAGACCAACAACACCTCCGATGCCCTCGGGGCAATGACAGGTGCGGCGACCGGCAAGAAGGAACTGGGCAAGGATGCGTTCCTGCAACTGCTCGTTACCCAACTGAAGAACCAGAACCCGTTGGAGCCCCAGGACAACGGCGAATTCGTTGCCCAGTTGGCGCAGTTCAGCAGCCTGGAAGGCATCACCACCCTCAACGAGACGGTGAGCGGCATCGCCGGCAACTACAACTCGTCCCAGGCCTTGCAGGCCTCGTCGCTGGTGGGCCGCTCGGTCATCGCCCCGGGTGACAAGGCTGTGGTCGATACCTCCAAGAGCCTCAACGGTACGGTGGTGGTACCGGCATCGGTGTCCTCCGTCGCCGTCAAGATCGTGGACAAGGACGGCAAGACCGTTCGCACCATCGACCTGGGCAGCCAGAACGCCGGCAACTCCGCCTTCATCTGGGATGGCAAGAACGATGCGGGCACGGTCGTTGAATCGGGCACTTACACCTTCGCCGCCTCGACCACCATCGACGGCAAGGCCACGTCGCTGATCACCAACCTGCCGGCCACGGTCAGCAGCGTGACCATCAGCCAGACGGGCGGTGAGCTGATGCTCAACCTGGCCGGGCTGGGCAGCATTGCCCTGTCCAAAGTACAAACTATTGGTATGTAGAGCCGACTAACCGGCAAAAGGAGTCAACATGTCTTTTAACATCGGCCTTAGCGGTCTCTATGCAGCCAACAAACAGCTGGACGTGACCGGCAACAACATCGCCAACGTGGCGACCACCGGTTTCAAATCGTCCCGCGCGGAATTCGAAGACGTCTACTCGGCCACCAGGCTGGGCTCGGGCAGCAAGACCGTCGGCAACGGTGTGCGCCTGGCCAACGTCTCCCAGCAGTTCGGCCAGGGTGACGTGAACAACACCGGCAACGTGCTGGACATGGGCATCCAGGGCCAGGGCTTCTTTGTCCTGAGCAACGACGGTTCCCTGAGCTACACCCGTGCCGGTACGTTCAAGACCGACAAGGAAGGCTTCATCACCAACACTGACGGTACTTCGCGCCTTCAGGGCTACGGTGTGGACGCCAACGGCAAGATCCAGAACGGTATCCTGACCGACCTGCGCATCGACACCTCCAACCTGCCGCCGACTGCCACCAGCCTGGTGTCCTCGACGATCAACCTGAACTCGACAGCGCCGGCGATCACTGCGGCGTTCAATCCGAACGACACCGCTACGTTCACCAAGCAGTTCACCACCCCGGTCTACGACACCCAGGGCAACCAGCATTCCATGGACCAGTACATGGTCAAGACTGCCGGCAACACCTGGAACGTCTATACCTTGATCGACGGTCGTAACCTCAACGGCACCTTGCCGACCACGACCGGTGCGACCGCGCCGATTCCTTCGACCATGAACTTCGATTCGAGCGGCAAGTTGACCACGGTCACCACTCCGCCAGCGACGGTCAATAGTGATCTGGTACTGACCGGTTGGGTTCCCGGCACCGTGACCAACGGCGTATGGGCCGCCAACGGCGCCGCCAGTGCGCCAACCATCACGATTTCCATGGGCAATACCACTCAATTCAACGCCGACACCGCACGGTCGATCCCGACCCAGAACGGTTACGCCACCGGTCAGATCACTAACCTGACCATCGACGGTAGCGGTGTATTGCTGGCCAACTTCAGCAACAACCAGACCAAGCCGATCGGCCAGCTCGCCCTCGCCAGCTTCACCAACGAGCAAGGCCTGCAGCCAGTAGGCGGCACCAGTTGGAAGGAAACCTTCGCCTCGGGTATCCCGGGCTACGACGCCCCCACCACTGGCACCCTGGGTTCGATCGTCTCCAACTCCCTGGAAGAGTCCAACGTCAACCTGACCAACGAACTGGTCGAGCTGATCAAGGCCCAGAGCAACTACCAGGCGAACGCCAAGACCATCTCCACCCAGAGCACCATCATGCAGACCATCATTCAGATGACCTGATGTCGAGGGTTGCTTGAAGGTTGTACAAGGAGCCCCTCGCAAGAGGGGCTTTTTTGTGGGCGCAGGTTTTGTCGTGCCAGGTCCGGCCTCATCGCGAGCAAGCTCGCTCCCACAGGGGCCTGTACACGCAGCTCAAAGGTGGGAGCGAGCTTGCTCGCGATGAGGCCAGGCCTGGCGCCACTTTCCTCCACTCAAAAGAAAACCCCCGATAAACCAGCGGTCTATCGGGGGCTTCTTCAATCGGCGCCTTTACACGCCCACCCGCTCAGCTTATTGGCAAGCTTCGCAATCCGGCTCGTCGATCGCACAGGCCTTTGGCACTGGCGCCGGACCTGCTGGAGCCGCCAGGACCGAATCGTCACCGTGATTGCCGCCGCTGGAAACCGCGTTCAGCTTGCCGGTGTTGATGGTCGACTTCTCGGTGCTGGTGGCGGCCAGGGCACGGAGGTAGTAAGTGGTTTTCAGGCCACGGTACCAGGCCATGCGGTAGGTCACGTCCAGCTTCTTGCCCGAAGCGCCGGCGATGTACAGGTTCAGCGACTGAGCCTGGTCGATCCACTTCTGGCGACGGCTGGCGGCGTCGACGATCCACTTGGTGTCCACTTCGAACGCCGTGGCATAGAGCGCTTTGAGCTCTTGCGGGATGCGTTCGATCTGTTGCACCGAACCGTCGTAGTACTTCAGGTCGTTGATCATGACCGAGTCCCACAGGCCGCGAGCCTTGAGGTCGCGAACCAGGTACGGGTTGATCACGGTGAATTCGCCCGACAGGTTCGATTTCACATACAGGTTCTGGTAGGTCGGTTCGATCGACTGCGACACGCCGGTGATGTTGGCGATGGTGGCGGTCGGTGCGATGGCCATGATGTTGGAGTTACGGATGCCTTTCTGCACACGGGCGCGAACCGGTGCCCAGTCCAGGGATTCGTTCAGGTCGACATCGATGTACTTCTGGCCGCGCTGGGCGATCAGGATCTGTTGCGAGTCCAGCGGCAGGATGCCCTGGGACCACAGCGAGCCCTGGAACGTCTCGTAGGCGCCACGCTCGTCGGCCAGGTCGCAGGAAGCCTGGATCGCATAGTAGCTGACCGCTTCCATGGACTTGTCGGCGAACTCGACCGCGGCATCGGAACCGTACGGGATGTGCTGCAGGTACAGCGCGTCCTGGAAGCCCATGATGCCCAGGCCGACCGGACGGTGCTTGAAGTTGGAGTTCTTCGCTTGCGGCACCGAGTAGTAGTTGATGTCGATCACGTTGTCGAGCATGCGCACGGCGGTGTTCACGGTGCGTTGCAGCTTGGCGGTGTCCAGCTTGCCGTCGACGATGTGGTTCGGCAGGTTGATCGAGCCCAGGTTGCAGACCGCGATCTCGTCCTTGTTGGTGTTCAGGGTGATCTCGGTGCACAGGTTCGAGCTGTGGACCACGCCCACGTGCTGCTGCGGGCTGCGCAGGTTGCACGGGTCCTTGAAGGTCAGCCATGGGTGGCCGGTTTCGAACAGCATCGACAACATTTTGCGCCACAGGTCTTTGGCCTGGACGACTTTGAACAGCTTGATCTTGTTGTACTCGGTCAGGGCTTCGTAGTACTCGTAGCGTTCTTCGAAAGCCTTGCCGGTCAGGTCGTGCAGGTCCGGCACTTCGGATGGCGAGAACAAGGTCCACTTACCGTCGTCGAAGACACGCTTCATGAACAGGTCGGGGATCCAGTTGGCGGTGTTCATGTCGTGGGTACGACGGCGGTCATCACCGGTGTTCTTGCGCAGCTCGATGAACTCTTCGATGTCCATGTGCCAGGTTTCCAGGTAGGCACAGACCGCGCCCTTGCGCTTGCCGCCCTGGTTGACCGCAACGGCGGTGTCGTTGACCACTTTGAGGAACGGCACGACGCCCTGGGATTTGCCGTTGGTGCCCTTGATGTACGAGCCCAATGCGCGAACCGGGGTCCAGTCGTTGCCCAGGCCGCCGGCGAATTTCGACAGCATGGCGTTGTCGTGGATGGCGCCGTAGATGCCCGACAGGTCGTCCGGTACGGTGGTCAGGTAGCAGCTCGACAGCTGTGGACGCAGGGTGCCGGCGTTGAACAGGGTCGGGGTCGACGCCATGTAGTCGAAGGACGACAACAGGTTGTAGAACTCGATCGCACGGTCTTCGCGCTGCTTCTCTTCGATTGCCAGGCCCATGGCCACGCGCATGAAGAAGATCTGCGGCAGTTCGAAACGGATACCGTCCTTGTGGATGAAGTAACGGTCGTACAGGGTTTGCAGGCCCAGGTAGGTGAACTGCTGGTCACGCTCGTGGTTGATCGCCTTGCCGAGTTTTTCCAGGTCGAATTCGGCCAGGACCGGGTTCAGCAATTCGAACTCGATACCCTTGGCGACATAAGCGGGCAACGCCTTGGCGTACAGGTCGACCATTTCGTGGTGGGTCGCGCTCTCGGCGACTTCCAGGAAGCTCAGACCTTCGGCACGCAGGGTGTCCATCAGCAGGCGGGCGGTCACGAAGGAGTAGTTCGGCTCGCGTTCCACCAGGGTCCGGGCGGTCATCACCAACGCGGTGTTGACGTCCTTGAGGGCGACGCCGTCATAGAGGTTCTTCAGGGTTTCGCGCTGGATCAGGTCGCCATCGACTTCTTCCAGGCCTTCGCAGGCCTCGGTGACGATGGTGTTCAGGCGGCCCATGTCCAGCGGCGCCAGGCTGCCGTCGGCGCGTGCGATGCGGATCGAAGGGTGGGCCTGGACCGGTGCGTCGGCCGGGGAGCGGGTGGCACGTTCCTTGGCGCGCGAATCACGGTAGATCACGTAGTCGCGGGCCACTTTCTGCTCGCCGGCACGCATCAGGGCCAGTTCGACCTGGTCCTGGATTTCTTCGATGTGGATGGTGCCGCCCGAAGGCATGCGACGCTTGAAGGTCGCGGTGACCTGTTCGGTCAGGCGGGCGACGGTGTCGTGGATTCGCGACGAAGCGGCAGCGGTGCCGCCTTCAACTGCGAGAAACGCTTTGGTGATGGCGACGGTGATCTTGTCATCGGTGTAAGGAACGACAGTGCCGTTACGCTTGATCACGCGCAGTTGGCCCGGCGCGGTGGCGGACAGATCCGGGCTCGAATCGGCGGCCAGCGGCGCGGTGCCCTGCGGGTTCTCGCGAGTTGTGTCGGTGTGCATGGGTGTCTCCACGTTCTCTATGTTTGTTTGGGCACCATCACGGTGCCCACCGTTCCGTCCTGAAGCACTACAACCGACTGGCGCCGGGCATAACAACTTCGGGACAGTAGGAAGCAGGCGTTTAATGCCGCTTCCATCCGAAGTTCTCAGGTTACGAGCGAGGCTCGAAACCGGATTGCCGGGGTGGCAGCAATTGACTGCAACACCCGTACCGTTTCGGTCGCTTTCGACCTGGAAACAGCTGCCATCCGCAGGGGCGGTCTGGGCTTGGGGAAATGCGATGTTCCAGTTGGACAGAAGCAAGAAAAGCGCTTGAATTCTCTGCCCGACTTGTGTTTGGTTTTTGGCCTGAAACCCTACATGTAGGGTTTTTTACGCGGCGGGCTACAAGATAATGCGTTTTCGGGGGGTATGCAACGTACTACCTGTGGATAAGCCTGTGCGTAATTTGTGTGCGAAACATGGAACTGCTCTGTAGGCCGCGACCTAGCTGGAGTGGACCTTTTTTCACCGGTTTCGACGATCCGAAAACAGCCTGAAGATTTTTGCGGGCGCGGACATTACCACATAAAACCCACCCGACCGAAACGCATTTGTCCGCTTGTTTTCTGTGCAGGCGGCGTTTATACAATCGGCCCGTGCATGGGGGTGTTTATCCTCCTTTAACATGACAAAAAGACGGGGAGGCGCAGGACCCAACCTGTGGGAGCGAGCTTGCTCGCGATAGCGTCGGAGCAGCAGCATGGAGGCTGACAGACACACCGCCATCGCGAGCAAGCTCGCTCCCACAGGGTTCGTGCCTTGTCAGTGAGATTGGCAACACGCCTCTCCTTATTTAGCTAATCAGCCAAAAGGTCCCCCTGTGGAACAAGAAGCCTGGCAGGTATTGATCGTCGAGGATGACCAGCGTCTGGCCGAGCTGACCCGGGAATACCTCGAAAGCAACGGGTTGCGTGTCGCCATCGAAGGCGACGGTGCGGTGGCGGCGGCGCGGATCATTGCCGAGCAGCCGGACCTGGTGGTCCTCGACCTGATGCTGCCCGGCGAAGACGGCCTGAGCATCTGCCGCAAGGTGCGTGAGCACTACGACGGGCCGATCCTGATGCTCACCGCCCGCACCGACGACACCGACCAGATCCAGGGCCTGGACCTGGGCGCCGATGATTACGTTTGCAAGCCGGTTCGCCCGCGCTTGCTGTTGGCGCGGATCCAGGCCCTGCTGCGACGCAGCGAGCCGGAGCCGAGCGTGGCGCAGAAGCAGCGGCGCCTGCAATTCGGCCCGCTGGTGGTCGACGACGCCCTGCGTGAAGCCTGGTTGCAGGGCAACGGTATCGAGCTGACCAGCGCCGAATTCGACCTGCTGTGGCTGCTGGTGTCCAATGCCGGGCGCATCCTGTCCCGGGAAGAAATCTTCACCGCCCTGCGCGGCATCGGCTATGACGGCCAGGACCGCTCCATCGACGTGCGTATTTCGCGCATCCGGCCCAAGATCGGCGACGACCCGGACCATCCACGGCTGATCAAGACCATCCGCAGCAAAGGCTACCTGTTCGTTCCCGAAGCTTGCGCAGACTTGGCGCCGTGAATTCGATCTTCCTGCGTATTTATGGCGGCATGTGCGCGGCGCTGGTGCTGGTGGCGGTCCTCGGCGTGTTGGCCCTGCACCTGCTCAACCAGACTCGCGGCGAGCAATACCGCGAGCGCCTGGCCCATGGCACGTTTTCGTTGATGGCCGAGAACCTGCGGCCCATGAACGACACCGAGCGCCGCCGGGCACTGCTGGTGTGGGAGCGCCTGCTGGGCATTCCTCTGGCGTTGCAGACCTTCTCCCAGACCGATCTGGATCTCGGCCAGCGTACCCGCGTACTGCGCGGCCAGGCGTTGGTCGAACAGACCGGGCCCCATGCGGCAAAAGTCTATCGGCTGGTCAATGAAACCGAGCAATTGATGTTGGTCGGGGAAGTCCAGCAGATCAGCGAGCAATTGGCCCGCGCGACCATTTACCTGTTGGCCGACGAACTGGTGCGTTACCCCGTGGCCGAGCAGCCCAAGCGACTGGCGCAACTGGAGCAGGAAAAAGGGTTTGGTTTCGACCTGCGACTCATGACCGCCGAGCAGGCCGACATGGACGAAGATCAGCGCCGTCGCGTGTCCGAGGGCGATACGGTGATGGCGCTGGGCAAGGGCGGCGATTCCATCCGGGTCTTCGCCGGCATGGTCGGCACCCCGTGGGTCCTGGAGATCGGCCCGCTGTACCAGATGAACCCTTATCCGCCGCAATGGCTGGTGCTGATCGCGGCGCTGGGGTTGAGCCTGATCGGGTTGATCGTCTACCTGTTGGTGCGCCAGTTGGAGCGGCGCTTGCGTGGCCTGGAGTCGGCCGCCACCCAGATCGCCCAGGGCAGCCTGGAAACCCGGGTGCCGGCCCGCGGCGCCGACTCGGTCGGGCGA
Source organism: Pseudomonas sp. NFACC13-1 (assembly GCF_900104425.1). Lineage (NCBI taxonomy): Bacteria > Pseudomonadati > Pseudomonadota > Gammaproteobacteria > Pseudomonadales > Pseudomonadaceae > Pseudomonas > Pseudomonas sp. NFACC13-1. Next base: position 18,881 of record NZ_FMXV01000025.1, read on the forward strand.
TTGGCGGCGGCGTTCAATGGCATGGCCGAGCACTTGCAGCAACTGTTGGCGATCCAGCGCGAGCTGGTGCGGGCGGTGTCCCACGAATTGCGCACCCCGGTGGCGCGCCTGCGGTTTGGCCTGGAAATGCTCGGCAGCGCCACCACCCCCCAGGCCCGGGATAAATACCTGGCGGGCATGGATCACGACATCGAAGACCTGGATCGGCTGGTGGACGAAATGCTCACCTATGCGCGGCTGGAGCAGGGTTCGCCGGCGTTGAATTTTCAGCGGGTGGATCTGGATGCGCTGGTTAATCAGGTGATCGATGAGCTGGGGCCGTTGCGGGCCGGGATCACGGTCAAGCGCGGTCTATGCCTGTCGGCCGCCGATTGCGACGGCGCCTGGGTCGAGGCCGAGCCACGCTTTCTGCATCGGGCCTTGCAGAATCTGGTGGGCAATGCCATGCGCCACGCCCATTCCAAGGTCACGGTCAGCTACCAGGTGGGCCAGTTGCGCTGTCGGGTGGACGTGGAAGATGACGGGCCCGGCGTGCCGGAAGCGGCGTGGGAGCGGATTTTCAAACCCTTCCTGCGCCTGGACGACAGCCGCGCCCGCGCTTCGGGCGGTCATGGGCTGGGGCTGTCGATCGTGCGGCGGATCATCCACTGGCATGACGGTCGGGCGTTGATCGGCAAGAGCAAGAGCCTGGGTGGGGCGTGCTTCAGCTTGAGTTGGCCCAGGCATCAGGACAGGTCTTGAGAGAAGCGGTGCCTGTGCCGGCCTCATCGCGAGCAAGCTCGCTCCCACAGGTTGAACGCATGCCCATGTGGGAGCGAGCTTGCTCGCGATGAAGCCCTCCCAGACACCAAAAATCTCAGGCCCTGACCCCCACCAGGCTCAACAACTGCCCATCCTTCACCCCGAATTGCGCCTGCAGCTCACTGCCATGGCGCCATTCGGTCGACAGGTCCGTCAGCAAGCGCAGCCGCACCTGCCCGTCGTGTGTCCAGTCCAGCACTTCGGCATGCTCGAAATAAAAACGCTGCCTGACGATGGGATACAGCGCCTTGAACAAGCTTTCCTTCACTGAAAAGGTCAGGGTCACCAGCAAGGCCTGGTCATCGCGCGTGAGCCGAGTCATGCGCTGCAACTCTGGCGGGGTGAGGATTTCACCGGCCAGGCGCTCGGCGCGCTCGGGGTCGAGCAGGTTTTCCACGTCCATGCCCAAGCCTTGCCAGTGGTCTTTTTTCGCGACGATAGCCGCTGCCCGGCCCGTGCTGTGGGTGATCGAGCCGCTGATATGAGCCGGCCACACCGGGGCGCGGTCTTCGCCGATGGCCGGCACACAGGCCTGGCCGTCGAGCCGCTGCAACGCCGCCCGGGCGCAGATCCGCCCGGCCAGGAATTCTGCCTGGCGCTTGGCCACCGAGCGCTGGATGCTCGCCGGTGGTTCGATGGCGCTGTCGGGAAAGTCGGTGCCCGCCAGCAGCAACGGGTCGAAGCGGGTGCTCAGCAGCACTGTATCGGGCAGCGTGTCGGGCAATAGCCAGTGTTCATCCAGGGGCGAGCAACAGGCGGGCAGGGGGGGGAGTGTCTTCATGCCGGGCATTTTGCCGGGTTGGCTTGGGGCTGGGTAGTGGCGATGGAATTTTCCCTGCCGGGCCTGACCTGTAGGAGCTGCCGAAGGCTGCGATCTTTTGATCTTGATCTTGATCTTTCGCTCTCGACTCAATTGGCAAGGGAAAGATCGCAGCCTCGTTGCGCTCGTCAGCTCCTACAGATGTGCACAAGAAGTCTCTTCCAGGGCGTCAGCCAAAGATCTTCTTGAAGAACTTCTGCATGTCCGCCCACGACTTCTCGTCGGCTTCCTTGTTATAGCCAATGTCCGGACCGCCATGTTCACCGTGGCTCAAACGGTCGGCGTCAGGGTTGCTGAAGCCGTGCTTGGCGCCTTCGAGGCTGACGAACTTATAGTCGGCACCGGCCTTGTCCATTTCGCTCTTGAAAGCGGTGACGTTGTCTTCGGTGACCATGCTGTCCAGCGCGCCGTGCTCCACCAGCACCTTGGCCTTGACGCTGCCCGGGGTGGCCGGGGTATTGGTCACCAGCGCGCCGTGGAAACTCACCACGCCGGCCAGCGGCACACCCTGGCGTGCCGCATCCAGCACCACCTTGCCGCCGAAGCAGTAGCCGATGGCGGCCAGTTTGTCCGGATCGGTCTGGGGTTGTTTTTTCAGCAGGTCCAATCCCGCCTGGAAGCGTGCGCTGGCGGCCTTGCCGTCCTTGAGTGCCGCCTGCATGAAGGCCATGGCGTCCTTGGGGTGCTCGGTGTTCTTGCCGTCGCCGTACATGTCGATGGCCAGGGCGCTGTAGCCCAGGCCCGCGAGGTCACGGGCGCGGCGCTTGGCGTAATCGTTCAGCCCCCACCATTCGTGAACCACCACCACACCCGGGCGCGGACCTTTGACGGCGTCGTCATAAGCGTAGTAACCGATCAGCTGGGTGCCATCGGCACTGGTGTAGGGGATCTCCTGGGTCTGGATGGCGGCGTGACTCATGCCGCTCATGGCCAGAAGTACAACAGCAAGCAGCCTGCGCATGACGGATCTCCTTATGAAAGTGGTCCGCACAGATTAGCCGATTCATTCAGCGCAGGTTCAGAGAACGTTCAAGGGGTGTTCAGGGAGCGCTGGTTAACGTGACAGCGACTTCACACACCACCCATGCTTCAAAGGAGCTCGACCATGACTCAGATGAAAAAACTGTTGCTGGCTTTCACCGTGCTGGGCGCCAGCGCCTTGGCCCACGCCGATGACAACTTCGCCAGCCTGACCCTCGGCCAGACCAGCGACAAGGTCAAGAAATCCGACGCCCTGGATGCCAACCTGAACCACCCGAACGCCGACGGCATCATCGGCAAGGACACCACGTATGGCCTGCGCCTGGGCAAGCAGAACGACCAGGGCCGCTACTACGCCACCTACGACAACGTCTCGGGCACCCACAACGGCATCAAGCTGCGCCAGGAAAACCTGCTGGGCAGCTACGATGTGTTCCTTCCGGTCACCAGCACGACCAAACTGTTCGGCGGCGGCACGGCGGGCCTGACCAAGCTGACCCAGGACTCTCCCGGTTTCAGCCGCGACAGCGACATCGGCTACGCGGTAGGCCTGCAGGGCGGCGTGCTGCAACAAATTTCGCAAAACACCTCGGTTGAACTGGGTTACCGTTACCTGCGCAGCAACGCCAGCACCGAGATGAGCCCGCACGGTGGTGACAAGGTCGGTTCGCTGGACCTGACCAGCAGTGCCCAGACCTACCTGTCCGCCAACTACACGTTCTAAGCGGGCCAGGGTGAGTGTATCCAGCCGGATCGGTCGAAGACGATCCGGCGCCTTTCGTTGAGGTGCGCCGCGCGCGATTGTTTGATTTGCCTGGGGAGAGGCTCCATGAAGTTACTGGTCGTCGAAGACGAAGCGCTGTTGCGCCATCACCTGCAAACCCGTCTCACTGACAGCGGCCATGTGGTGCAGGCCGTGGCCAATGCCGAAGAGGCCTTGTACCAGGTCCGGGAATTCAATCACGACCTGGCGGTGATCGACCTCGGCTTGCCGGGTATCAGCGGGCTGGAGCTGATCCGCCGGCTGCGCTCACAGGACAAGACGTTTCCGATCCTGATCCTGACCGCCCGCGGCAACTGGCAGGACAAGGTCGAAGGCCTGGCCGCCGGTGCCGACGACTACGTGGTCAAGCCGTTTCAGTTCGAAGAGTTGGAGGCCCGGTTGAACGCCTTGCTGCGTCGCTCCAGCGGCTTCACCCAATCGACCATCGTCGCCGGGCCGTTGCTGCTGGACCTCAATCGCAAGCAGGCCGTCCTCGATGACGAGCCGCTGGCGCTGACCGCCTACGAATACCGCATCCTCGAATACCTGATGCGCCATCACCAGCAGGTGGTGGCCAAGGACCGCTTGATGGAGCAGCTTTACCCCGATGACGACGAGCGCGATCCCAATGTCATCGAAGTGCTGGTAGGGCGCCTGCGCCGCAAACTGGAAGCCCCCGCCGGCTTCAAGCCCATCGACACCGTGCGCGGCCTGGGTTACCTGTTCAACGAGCGCTGCCAGTGATTCGTTCGCTTCGGCTGCGGCTGATGCTGGCCGCGATGACCCTGGCGGTGCTGTTCATGCTGGCCTTGTTGCCGGCCATGCAAGGCGCGTTCAGCCTGGCGTTGCAGGAGTCCATCGAGCAACGCCTGGCCTCGGACGTGACCACGCTGATTTCCGCCGCCCGGGTGGAAAACAACCGCTTGAAGATGCCGGCGCAATTGCCCGATGAGCGCTTCAACCTCGCCGATGCCCGCCTGCTGGGCTACATCTATGATCGTGAAGGGCGATTGGTCTGGCGGTCCAAGGCCACCCAGGAAGAAAACATCAACTACACGCCGCGCTATGACGGCCAGGGCAACCAGTTTGCCCGCATTCGCGAGAACGACGGCCAGGAGTTCTTTGTCTATGACGTCGAGATCAAGTTGCTCGGCGGCCAGAACGCGGCGTTCAGCATCGTTACCTTGCAACCGGTGCGCGACTACGAAGTGACCTTGCAGGGGTTGCGGGACCATCTCTACCTGGGCTTTGGCGCCGCCCTGGCGGTGTTGCTGGCGCTGTTGTGGATCGGCCTGACCTGGGGCCTGCGGGCGCTGCGACGCCTGAGTCAGGAACTGGATGAAATCGAAAGCGGGGCGCGGGAAAGCCTCAGCACCGAGCACCCCCGGGAATTGTTGCGCCTGACCGGCTCCCTCAACCGTCTGCTCCATAGCGAACGGGAGCAGCGCAGCCGTTACCGTGATTCCCTCGATGACCTGGCCCACAGCCTGAAGACCCCGCTGGCGGTGTTGCAGGGCGTCAGCGAAGACATGGCCCGGCGCCCCGAGGACCGTGGCCAGGCCTGGGTGCTGCAAACCCAGATCGAGCGTATGAGCCAGCAGATCGGCTACCAGTTGCAGCGCGCCAGCCTGCGCAAAAGCGGGTTGGTGCGCCATCAGGTGCGCTTGCACCCGGTGCTGCAAAGCCTGTGCGACACCTTGGACAAGGTCTACCGCGACAAACGGGTCAATGTGAGTTTCGATCTGCCAGAGCACTGCCAGGTGCCGATCGAGCAGGGCGCCTTGCTGGAGATGCTCGGCAACCTCCTGGAGAACGCCTATCGACTGTGCCTGGGCGAGGTGCGCGTCAGCGTGCACCAGACCCTCGGCGGCACGGAGTTGAGCGTCGAGGACGACGGGCCGGGCGTGCCGCCGGATCAACGTGCGCGGATCCTCCAACGCGGCGAACGGCTGGACCGTCAGCATCCGGGGCAGGGCATTGGCCTGGCGGTGGTCAAGGACATTATCGAAAGCTATGGCGCCCGTTTGACTCTGGGGGATTCAGAGTTGGGCGGGGCGGCGTTCCGGATTCATTTTCCGGTGGTTTGACTGATCGACTGCAAGCCGTGCTCCCACAGGTCTGTTGTGACGCTCAGTCATGTTTAATTCTCTTGCTCTCGATAGGCCCCCGGCGTCAGCCCCGTCCACTTCTTGAACGCCCGGTGAAACGCCGACGGTTCGGAAAAACCCAACTGCTCGGCAATCTGTTGCAACGACAGATCCGCACGCCCCAAGTGGTAGATGGCGATATCCCGCCGTAGCTGATCCTTGAGTTCCTGGAAGCTGGTGCCTTCCTCCCGCAGATGCCGGCGCAAGGTCTGCGGGCTGATGTGCAAGTGGGCGGCGACGTTATCCAGGTCGGGCCAGCGTGCCGTGTCGCGGCTGAGCAGGCGGCGCAGTTGGCTGCTCAGGCTATGGCCATCGTCCGGGCGTGACAGCAGGTCGGCGGGGGAGTGTTCGAGGAAATGCTTGAGGGTGCGTTCGTCCTGCAACAGCGGCATGTCCAGGTAGCGGCTGTGGAACAGCAGGCTGCTGCCGGGCGCGTCGAACACCAGCGGGTAGGGGAACAATAAGTCGTATTCGGCCCCGTGGGCGGGCCTGGCATAGCCGAAAGTCACCTGCTCCAGGCCGATCCGCTGGCCGATCAGCCAACTGGCGAGGCGATGCCAGACCACCAGCAGGCTTTCAGTCAGGAAGTGATCGGGGTCCCACAACGTCGAGTCGTCCAGCACCAGCCGCACCCGTTCGCCTTCGGTTTTCAGCGTCAGGCGCGGGGCGTCGGGGAACAGGCTGTAGAACAGCAAGCCGCGCTGAAGGGCCTTGCCCAGGGTCCGACAGTGGATCAACGCATGACACATCATGGCGAACGTCCCGGGCTTGCTCGGCGCCCGGCCGAATCCCAGGTATTCGTCCTCCATTGCCAGCCACAACGCTTGCAACAGGCGGGCGAACTGTTCCGGCGCGATGCGCGCGCGCGGTTCATCCAGCAGTTCAGGGCTGATGCTCAATTGTTGCAACAAGGGAAAATAGTCGAAGCCTTGCCGACGTGCGCCGCCCAGGGCTGCGCGGGCGAAGTGGCTGGCGATCGTGCGTTGGCGCATGGCAGAAATCCGTCCGTTAAGCGGGCAAATGGTAGCAGGGGCTTGAGGCTGAACAAGGCGGATATCCGCCAAATCCCGGAGCGCGGGATGGTCTGTAGGCGGAAATCCGCCACTTATACACTGCGTTTAGTCGCGTGTGGAAACCGCAAGCCCTTCTGCTATACCGGGTGTAGGGCATTTCGCAAAAATGGCACGCGCTTTGCGATGCGTTGGGTAGGTCTGCTCCGTGCAGCCGAAAAAAACAAATCCCTCCAGTGCAGGAGGGTTCGCAATTGAGGTGCCGTGGACGACAGGTGGAAGTCGTCATACGGGACTCTTGAGGAAGGTTTGCCATGACGACTCGTCAGCCACTGTACAAATCCCTGTATTTCCAAGTGATCGTAGCCATTGCCATCGGCATTTTGCTCGGCCACTTCTACCCGCAGACCGGTGTTGCCCTCAAGCCATTCGGTGACGGGTTCATCAAACTGATCAAAATGGTCATCGCCCCGATCATCTTCTGTACCGTCGTCAGCGGCATCGCCGGCATGCAGAACATGAAGTCGGTGGGCAAGACCGGCGGCTACGCGCTGCTGTACTTCGAAATCGTCTCCACCATCGCCCTGCTGATCGGCCTGGTCGTGGTCAACGTCGTGCAGCCGGGCAACGGCATGCACATCGACGTATCGACCCTGGACACCAGCAAGATCGCCGGTTTCATCTCGGCCGGTAAAGACCAGAGCATCATTGCCTTCATCCTCAACGTGATCCCGAATACCATCGTCGGCGCGTTCGCCAACGGCGACATCCTGCAAGTGCTGATGTTCTCGGTGCTCTTCGGCTTCGCCCTGCATCGCCTGGGTGCCTACGGCAAGCCGGTGCTGGACTTCATCGATCGCTTCGCCCACGTGATGTTCATCATCATCAACATGATCATGAAGCTGGCGCCACTGGGTGCATTCGGTGCCATGGCCTTCACCATCGGTGCCTACGGTGTCGGTTCGCTGGTACAACTGGGCCAGTTGATGATCTGCTTCTACATCACCTGCGTGGTGTTCGTGCTGGTGGTGCTGGGCGCCATCTGCCGCGCCCACGGCTTCAGCGTCATCAAGCTGATCCGCTACATCCGTGAAGAACTGCTGATCGTGCTGGGTACTTCCTCCTCGGAATCGGCCCTGCCACGCATGTTGATCAAGATGGAGCGCCTGGGCGCGAAGAAATCTGTCGTAGGCCTGGTGATCCCGACGGGCTACTCGTTCAACCTCGACGGTACTTCGATCTACCTGACCATGGCGGCAGTGTTCATCGCCCAGGCCACCGACACCCAGATGGATCTGACTCACCAGATCACCCTGCTGCTGGTGCTGTTGCTGTCGTCCAAAGGTGCGGCCGGCGTGACCGGTAGCGGCTTCATCGTACTGGCGGCCACCCTGTCGGCCGTAGGTCACCTGCCGGTGGCCGGCCTGGCGCTGATCCTGGGTATCGACCGCTTCATGTCCGAAGCTCGCGCCCTGACCAACCTGGTGGGCAACGCTGTCGCCACCATCGTGGTTGCCAAGTGGGTCAAGGAGCTGGACGTAGATCAACTGCAGACCGAGCTGGCTTCCGGTGGTCGCGGTATCTCCGACGTTCGTGAAGATGACGAGCAGATCGCGGCGGCGCAGATTGCAGCGGCTGAGTCCTCTGCTCCAGGCGCTGTGAAGTAATCTTCAGGCTGCAATGAAAAACCCGCTTCGGCGGGTTTTTTCATGCTTCGGATTTCTGAGGGCAAGGGCGTATCTGTGGCAAGGGGATTTATCCCTGTGGGAGCAAGGCTTGCCCGCGATACAGGCGGTGCGGTCTTCCCGATATCGAGGTGCCTGTATTCGCGAGCAAGCTTTGCTCCCACAGTCCAGTGTCGCTGCAAAGGGGCATTGCGCTTTGAGCGCAATAGTCATTCCAAACTGCAAATCCGGTAATTGCCCCAACGCCAGCCCCTGCCTAGTCTTCAGCCATCGCCCCAGGTTATGGAGATTCACCCATGCAAGGCCCACTGGCATCGCTCAAGGTTCTGGACTTCTCGACCCTGCTGCCTGGCCCGTTCGCCTCGCTGTTGCTGGCGGACATGGGGGCCGAGGTGCTGCGCATCGAGTCGCCGACCCGCCAGGACTTGCTGCGGGTACTGCCGCCCCATGACCAGGGCGTATCGGCCAGCCACGCCTACCTCAACCGCAACAAGCGCAGCCTGGCCCTGGACCTCAAGCAGCCGGAAGCGTTGGGGGTGGTCACGCAGTTGCTGAGGGACTACGACATCCTGCTGGAACAGTTCCGCCCCGGCGTGATGGAGCGGCTGGGCCTGGGATACGAAGCCTTGAAAGCCATCAATCCGCGGCTGATCTACGTGTCGATCACGGGCTACGGCCAGACCGGCCCTTATAAGGACCGCGCCGGCCACGACATCAACTACCTGGCCCTGGCGGGGCTGGCCAGCCACACTGGCCGTGCCGACAGCGGGCCGTTGCCGCTGGGCATTCAGGCGGCGGATATCGCCGGTGGTTCATTGCACGGGGTGATCGGACTGTTGGCGGCGGTCATTGCCCGTCAGCAGACCGGTCAGGGCCAGCACCTGGACGTGAGCATGACTGACTGCGTGTTCAGCCTCAACGCCATGGCTGGTGCCGGTTACCTGGCCTGCGGGGTGGAACCGGGTTGGGAGAATCAGATGCTCAACGGCGGCAGCTTCTACGACTATTACCGCACCCGCGATGGTCGCTGGATGTCGGTGGGCAGCCTGGAACCGGCCTTCATGCAGGCGCTGTGCGAGGCCTTGGGGCGGCCGGAACTGGCGGCCCTGGGGCTGTCGCCCAAGCCTGAGCAGCAACAGGCCCTGAAGCAGGCCTTGCAAACCGAGTTCGAGAAGCATGATTTTGCCGAACTGTGCGGTTTGTTTGCCGGGATCGATGCCTGTGTCGAGCCGGTGCTGAGCCTGGAGGAAGCTGTCCGGCATCCGCAGTTGCAGGCTCGGGAGCTGGTGAAGCAGGTGCCCCGGGGGGATGGTTCGAGCCAGGCGCAAATGGCCTGTCCGTTGCGGTTTTCGGAGGGGCTGCCCGAACCTCGCCATATTGGCGTGGGGCTGGGGGCGCATACGGATCAGGTGTTGGGGGCGTTGGGGTTCAGTGCGCAGCGGATTGCTCAATTGCGTCGCAGTGGGGTGGTTTTGTAGCGCCTGTCAGGCAGTCATCGCGAGCAGGCTCGCTCCCACATTGGATTTATGGCGTTCACTCAATCCCTGTGGGAGCGAGCCTGCTCGCGATGGGGCCAGCCCAAACACCACAAAAATTTACTCCACCCGCGTTTCCCCACTGAACACCAAGGTATTGCGACAGCTGCGGCACAAATACCGCCGCCCCTGGCGCACCAGGCTGTGGCGCTGGGCCGAGAACGGGAAATCGCTGCCATCGCAAGGGCACTTGTAGATGTAGCGGGTCACACTGCGGCGTTTGATTTCGTAGGTGTGGCAACGGTTGGGCGGCAATTCGTACACGCCGCGCATGATCAGTTGCCATTCTTCGCCATGGGGCTGGATGCGGTCGCCAAACAGGTGGTGGGCGATCAGGTGCGCGACTTCGTGGGCGACGGTCTGCTTGAGGAAGTCTTCGGCGTTTTCCCGGTACAACTGTGGATTGAAGCGCAGCAGGTTTTCATGCAGATGCGCGACACCGGCCTTCTGGCCACGCAATTTGAAGCTGACCACCGGGCGTTTGAAAGGACGTTTGAAAAAGGATTCGGCTTGTTGGTAACACTCTTCGACGCGGGTATTGAGTTGCTCGAGCATGCTTTACGGGTCTCCAGAAGCCCGAGTATGCCGCAAGCGTCGGCCGTTGCGAATCGCCCAGGCGCCCAGTGGTCGTTTCGAACACAGGAAGGCCGCCTTGCGGCGGCCTGTGTCGGCAGATCCTGCTTTTTTATTGGCGGGCATTACTTCAATTGGTATAGACCGGGCCGACGCCCAGCCCCCAGACGATCACCGTGAACGCCATGATGGCCACCAGCACCACCAGGCCGACCGCGAGTACCGAACTGGAAAACAGAAAACCTTCGTCCTGGGGAATGTTCATGAACGTTGGCAGGCCCACATACAACAGGTAGACGGTGTAGCAGATTGCCGCCGTGCCGACGATCATCCCCAGCCACATGTGCGGGTAGAGCGCCGCCAGGCCGCCTATGAACAGAGGTGTCGCGGTGTAGGTGGCGAACGCGACGCAACGGGCCAGGCTCGGATTGGCGTCGTAGGTACGGGCCATCCAGTGGATGAAGGCACCCATTACCGCCACGCCGCCCAACATGGCCAGGTACGACATGATGGTCATCCACAGCGCGCTTTCCTGCGTGAGCATGACCGGTGGACGATTGCCGATGACCCATCCCACCTGCGTGGTGCCGATGAATGCCGATACGGCGGGGATGGCCGCCAGGATCAGCGTGTGGGTGAGGTACATGTGGCTGATGCTTTCCTCCTGATCGCCACGGATGTCTTTCCATTCTTGATCAGGGTGGGTAAAGAGCCCCACGACATGATGGATCATAGTCAGTCACTCCTTTGTTATTGCCATCGCCCCCCAACGGAGCGCCTACACGGGCCAAGGTGGCCAAGTAAGTGAAGGTCTGGATATGTGTGCGACCTTATGTCGCAGTATAGAAAGGAGTTACTCCGAGGGGGATGGAGGGCTTAGAGCAAATCGCGCTGTAGGAAGGTGTATTAATCGCCGATGAGTCTGTGGCGAGGGGATTTATCCCCGTTGGCGCGCGAAGTGCCCCCAATCCATTGGCTCTCCAGTAGGTCAGCCCTGATGAGAGGGCTGCTGCGCAGCCCAACGGGGATAAATCCCCTCGCCACAATAGCGTTCGTCATGAGCCTTCGCCGAAAGTGGGTTTTTTGCGTAAAATGCCGGCCTTTCGTCACACCTCACGGATTTCGCGTCATGGGCACTCTTACGGTCAACCAGAACAAACTGCAAAAGCGCCTGCGCCGCCAGGCCGGTGAGGCGGTCGCCGATTTCAACATGATCGAGGACGGCGACAAGGTCATGGTCTGCCTGTCCGGCGGCAAGGACAGCTACACCTTGCTCGATGTGCTGATGCATTTGCAGAAGGTTGCGCCGATCAAGTTCGACATCGTCGCGGTGAACATGGACCAGAAGCAGCCCGGGTTCCCCGAGCATGTGCTGCCGGCCTATCTCGAGTCGCTGGGCGTGGAATACCACATCGTCGAGAAAGACACCTATTCGGTGGTCAAGGAACTGATTCCCGAAGGCAAGACCACCTGTTCGCTGTGCTCGCGCCTGCGGCGTGGAACGCTCTACACCTTTGCCGACGAGATCGGTGCGACCAAGATGGCCCTGGGTCACCATCGCGACGACATCGTCGAGACGTTCTTCCTGAACATGTTCTACAACGGTTCGCTCAAGGCCATGCCACCCAAGCTGCGGGCCGATGACGGGCGCAACGTGGTGATCCGCCCACTGGCCTATTGCAGCGAGAAAGACATCCAGGCCTATTCGGATTTCAAGCAGTTCCCGATCATCCCCTGCAACCTGTGCGGCTCCCAGGAAAACCTGCAACGCCAGGTGGTCAAGGAGATGCTCCATGAATGGGAACGCAAGACCCCGGGCCGTACCGAGAGCATTTTCCGTGGCCTGCAGAACGTCATTCCGTCGCAACTGGCGGACCGCAACCTGTTCGACTTCACCAACCTGCGTATCGACGAAAACGCCACGCCGCGGTTCGTCAACGTGGTGAACCTCTGACGGTGCCAACCGCTCTATTCACGGCGCCAGTGGCTATAAGGGCCACTGGCGCCGTTTTCATTTCCGACCCCAGGAGAGGGCATGCGCGATTACAAGTGGCTGCACGAGTATTGTCTGAACCGCTTCGGTTCGGCGGCTGAACTGGAAGCCCACCTGCCGGTTCCCAAGACTCCGGCGCAACTGCGCAAGATCGGCGACGACCGCTACCTCTCGACCATGGCGCTGCGGGTGTTCCGCGCCGGGCTCAAGCACAGCCTGGTAGATGCCAAGTGGCCGGCGTTCGAAGAGGTGTTCTTCAAGTTCGATCCGGAGAAAGTCGTGCTGATGAGCGCCGAGCACCTGGAGCGTTTGATGCAGGACGCGCGGATCATCCGCCACCTGGGCAAACTCAAGAGCGTGCCGCGCAACGCGCAGCTGATATTGGACGTGGCCCATGAAAAGGGCAGCTTTGGCGCACTGGTGGCCGACTGGCCGGTGACCGACATCGTCGGCTTGTGGACCTACCTGAAAAAGCACGGCCATCAGTTGGGCGGCCTGTCGGCGCCGCGCTTCTTGCGGATGATGGGCAAGGACACCTTCGTGCCCAGTTATGACGTGGTGGCCGCGCTCAATGCCCAGGACATCATCGACAAAGTCCCCACCAGCCAGCGGGACCTGGCGACGGTGCAGAATGCCTTCAACCGGTGGCACGAAGAGAGCGGGGGAAGGCCCATGAGCCAGATATCGATGATGCTGGCGTATACCGTGAATCATTGAGACCGCGTTGCGGCCATCGCGAGCAAGCTCGCTCCCACAGGGTGCCATCGAGCCCTTGTGGGAGCGAGCTTGCTCGCGATAGCGATGTATCAGGCGACGGAAATCTCGCCTTCCCCCGCCAACCGCCGGTTCAACTGGAACCGCCAGCGCACATACAGCAGGGCCGAGCAGAACACCGCCACGCTCGCTGCCATTTCCAGTACGCCGAACCATTGCCGGTTCGGGTCATAGGCCGCCAGTGCGCCTTTGATGAAATACAGGTTCACCACGAAGCACATCCACGAATGCCCGCGGGCGCTACCGCTGAGCATGCCGGGCGCGAGTATCAGCAGCGGCACCAGTTCGATCAGCAGAATCACCCAAGGCCGCGCGCCGTGCAGGTCGGCGATCAGCAGGTAATAGGCGCTGAGCAATCCCACCAGGCCGAAAAAACACAGCAGGCTGAGGACGCGAGCCAGGCGTACGCGCGGTTCCAGCCATTGGATGGAAGGCAGGATCTTCGGCTTCTTAGCCACGGCCGTTCTCCAGCAGCAGGGCGGTTTTCGCCAGGCGCGAACCCAAGGCGCGGCACAGGGCGACTTCATGTTCGTTCAAGCCGCTTTTGCCATCGGCCCCGGCATGATGGCTCGGACCGTAGGGCGTGCCGCCGCCCTGGGTGTCGATCAGGGCCGATTCGCTGTAGGGCAGGCCGGTGATCAGCATGCCGTGGTGCAACAGCGGCAGCATCATCGACAGCAGGGTGGTTTCCTGGCCGCCGTGCAGGCTCGCGGTGGAGGTGAACACCCCGGCCGGTTTGCCCACCAGCGCGCCGGTCAGCCACAGGTTGCTGGTGCCGTCGAGAAAGTACTTGAGTGGCGCAGCCATGTTGCCGAACCGCGTCGGGCTGCCCAAGGCCAGGCCGGCGCAATGTTTCAGGTCATCGAGGCTGGCGTAGAGTGGGCCTTGCTCGGGGATGTCCGGGGCCACCGCTTCGCACTCGGCGGAAATCGCCGGCACCGTACGCAGCCTGGCTTCCAGCCCGGCCTGTTCGACACCCCGGGCGATTTGCCGGGCCATCTCGTTGGTGGAGCCGCTGCGGCTGTAATACAGCACCAGGATGTACGGCGTGGTCACGGCAGGATCTCCAGAATCTTCTCCGGCGGCCGGCCGATCACGGCCTTTTCACCGGCTTCCAGAATCGGCCGTTCCATGAGTTTCGGGTGGGTGGCGATGGCCGCGATCAACTGGGCCTGGCTCAGGCTTTCGTCGGCCAGGTTCAGCGCTTTGTATTCATCCTCGCCGGTGCGCAGCAATTGCCGGGCGGTGATGCCCAGCTTGCCCAGCAGGCGTTCCAGTTGCGCGGCGTCGAGCGGGGTTTCCAGGTAACGGACCACGGTGGGCGTCAGGCCGCGGGCCTCCAACAGTTCCAGCGCACCGCGGGATTTCGAGCAGCGCGGGTTGTGATAAAGCGTCAGATCGGTCATGAGCGGGTCGCATCTTGCGTAAGGTGGCGGCTATTCTACTGTGCCGCGAAGTCCCTAGCACCTTAGAGAGGCGACGGGTCGTTGCAGCGTTCACATTCAGACAAGGATTGGCACATGACAAGGCGATTGATAGCGGCACTGACATTCATGGGCATCCTGTTGCTCGCCGGTTGCGGAAACGACTACGGAGTGGACCAGAACGGCCAGGCCATCGACTCGCAGCGGCTGGACAAACAATGGCTGGTGCTCAACTACTGGGCGGAATGGTGTGCGCCGTGCCGCACCGAAATCCCGGAATTCAATGCCTTGGCCGAACAGCTCAAGGGGCGCAACGTCGGTGTGTTCGGGGTCAACTTCGATCAGGTGCAGGGCGAAGAGCTCAAGAGCGCCAGCGACAAGATGGGTATTCGCTTCACGGTGCTGGCCCGGGATCCGGCCGAGATTTTCGACCTGCCTCGCAGTGAAGGCTTGCCGGTGACCTACATCATCGATAACCGGGGCAAGGTGCGCGAGCAGTTGCTGGGGGAGCAGACGGCGGCGGGGGTAATGGCCAAGCTTGAGGCGTTGCAGGCGTTCAAATAGCCCCCGTTATGGCAGGCGGGATACCTTGTGGCGAGGGGATTTATCCCCGCCGGGCTGCGCAGCAGCCCCCTGCGTCCCGTCTGACAAACCACGGTAGCAAGTGGATCTGGGGCCGCTTCGCGACCCAGCGGGGATAAATCCCCTCGCCACAGGGGGCCCATGCCGGATTCGGGATCTTCCCTTGGAGGCCTCAGCCTTCTTCCAGCCACCACCGCAGCGGCTTGCCCTGGGCCGGCCAGAAGCGCAGTTGGTCGATGGGCGAGATGTCCCAGCGTTCGACCTTCTCCAGGGCCTGCAAGAAGCGCGTCTCCTGCTCCATCAGCGCCGGGGCGCAGAGCTTGCGGGTGCTGCCGATCTTGCCGAAGCTCAAACGATGGCCTTCCAGGGTGTAGGGCGCGAACCAGTGGTTGCAGCCGCCGTTGCCGTAGGCTCGACCGTCATCCCCAAGGGTGATGGTCAGGTGGCTGTAGTCCATCAATGGCCGTTCGCCGATCCATTCCAGGATATAGCTGCGGTTGTGTTGCAACTGCACAGGTTCAGCGGCGCACCCCATCAGGCTCATGCCGATCGACGCGGACAGGGCCAAACGTTTCATCAGGCGGCTTCCTGGCATGTCGGGCACAGGTGTTTTTCACCCACGGTGGTCCAGCCCAGCTCGGCGATCCGTGCGCTGGCGGCCGGTTTCTCGGCCTTGACGCCGAGTTTGGCATCGACGGCGAACTCGAAGCTCAGTGCCTTGGCGCAACCGTCGCAGTTGACCTGCCAGGTATGGATCGCCAGTTCGCCGAACACCGGGCCGGTGGTCATGGCGGTCCATTGGCCCATGGGTTTGAGCAGGTGCCGCACGGTGTCCACGGTCAGGCGCATGGACAAATCCTTGCTGCCCTTGAGCGTGACGAGCAGCACATCGTTGGCCTGGATCGAACCGCCATTGCCGGTGACCTGGTAGCGGCCCGGCGCCAGGGCGCGGACTTCGGTCAAGGTGTGCTGCGGGTTCATCAGGGTGTAGCGAAAATCGTGTTCGGCCATGGGTCCTCCAAATAGGCGCGACATGCTAGCACGGGGCATGGCTTGGGATGGTCAACCACGAATCTTGCCGACGAAACTCCACTTCCTGTGGGAGCGAGCTTGCTCGCGATGGCGACGGATCAGTCAGCTTGAATGTCGACTGACAGACCGCTATCGCGAGCAAGCTCGCTCCCACAGGGGGGGTGTTGGTTCTGGTTTAGCGGTCCACCAGGTTTTTCGGCGTGCCGGCCGCCCAGGCCGCGATGTTATCCAGGGTGGTCATGGCAATCGCCGCCAAGGCTTCATGGGTGAGGAAGGCCTGGTGGGCGGTGATCACCACGTTGGGGAAGGTCAGCAGGCGTGCCAGCACATCGTCTTGCAAGGGCTGGTCGGAGCGGTCCTTGAAGAACAGTTCGGCCTCTTCTTCATAGACATCCAACCCCAAATAGCCCAATTGGCCGCTCTTCAGCGCCTCGATCAGGGCCGGTGTATCCACCAGACCACCGCGTCCGGTGTTGATCAACATGGCGCCGCGTTGCATCGACGCCAGGGATTGGGCGTTGATCAGGTGGCGGCTCTGTTCGTTCAACGGGCAGTGCAGGCTGATGATCTGCGCTTGCGCCAGTAGTTCATCCAAGGGCAGGTAGCGCGCGCCCAAGGCTTGCACCTGAGGATTGGGGTACGGGTCGTAAGCCAGTAGCTGACAGCCGAAACCGGCCATGATCCGCGCGAACGTCGCGCCGATCTGCCCGGTGCCGATCACCCCGACGGTCTTGCCCACCAGGTCGAACCCGGTCAAGCCATGGAGGCTGAAATTGCCGTCCCGGGTGCGGTTGTAGGCGCGGTGCAGGCAGCGATTGAGGGCCATGATCAACGCCACGGCATGTTCGGCCACGGCGTGGGGCGAGTAGGCCGGTACCCGGACGATGCCCAAGCCCAGACGCTTGGCGGCGGGCAGGTCGACGTGGTTGTAGCCTGCCGAACGCAGGGCGATCAGCCGCGTGCCGCCCGCGGCCAGCCGTTCCAGCACCGGGGCGCTCAGGTCATCGTTGATGAACGCGCAGACCACTTCATGCCGTTCGGCCAGGGCCACGGTGTCCAGGTTCAGGCGGGCGGGCTGGAACTGCAACTCGAGGCCGGCGGGCGCCGGGGCTTTGATGAAGCTGTCACGGTCGTAGGTCTGGCTGCTGAAAAGAATCGCGCGCATGGTGGCCTCCTGGCAGAAAAATGAACCTGTAGGAGCTGCCGAGCGGAGCGAGGCTGCGATCTTTCGCTTGCGACTCAAGCGTCAGGGGCAAGATCGCAGCCTCGCTCCGCTCGGCAGCTCCTACAGTCGGGGTAGGAGCGTGGATTTTCAGCGATTCCGATTTCCAGGGTATTGCCCTGGATCAGGCGCTGATACGCGCCTCGCTGGCCAGGCGATTGATCGCACGCTCCAAGTCTTCCAGGGCCGCAGCGGCTTTTGGGTCCTGCTGCTTGAGCAGGGTTTCGCTGCGCTGGCAGGCTGCCCGCAACTGCGGTACGCCACAGTAGCGGGTGGCGCCGTGCAGGCGGTGGACCCGTTCGATCAGGGCGTTGTGATCGTTGGCCTCGCTGGCCTGGCGGATCGCTTCGCGGTCGGCTTCCAGGGATGCGAGCAGCATCGCCAGCATGTCCGCTGCCAGATCGGCCTTGCCAGCGGCCAGGCGCAAGCCTTCTTCATGATCGAGCACCAGCAGTTCGCTACCCCCCTGGGCATCGCTGTTGCGCTCCGGCGACTGGTTGCGCAGGGCCAGGCCGGTCCATTTGAGCACCACCTGGGCCAGTTGCCGTTCGCTGATGGGCTTGGTCAGGTAGTCGTCCATGCCGCTTTGCAGCAGCGCGCGTTTTTCGTTGGCCATGGCGTGGGCGGTGAGAGCGACGATGGGCAGCGGCGTGCAGTGCCGCTCGCTTTCCCACTGGCGGATCGCCTCGGTGCTCTGGCGACCGTCCATGCCGGGCATCTGCACGTCCATCAGCACCAGGTCGAAGGTTTCCTTCTGCACGGCCTTGACCGCCGCGTAGCCGCTTTCCACAGCCAGCACCTTGGCGCCCATGTCTTCGAGCAGGGTTTGCACCAGCAGCAGGTTGGCCGGGTTGTCGTCCACGCACAGCACTTTCGGGGCACGGCTGGAAACCGGCTCACTGGGTTCGCTGCGGGGCGGGCGCGGGTTGACCAGGTCGGACAGCGCGCGGCGCAACTTACGGGTGCAGGCCGGCTTGGCCTGCAACTGACTGTGGGGGTTGGGCACCGAGAGGTGGTACAGGGTTTGTTCGGTGGTGGGGCACAGCACGAGCACTTTGCAGCCCAAGTGCTCGAGGTCCCAGATGTGCTGGTTGAGGCGCTCCGGCGGCATGTCGTTGCTGGTGATGCCCAGCACGGCCAGATCGATCGCCTGGTCGGTCTGGTGGGCGACGGTGATGCCGTTGGTCAGGCTCTCCAGGGTGTTGAACGGCGTCACTTGCAGGCCGCAGTCTTCGAGCTGGTGCTGCAAGGCCTGGCGGGCCAGTTCGTGGTTCTCCAGCACCGCCACGCGCCGGCCCAGCAACGGCGGGCCCGGGAGGTCTTCGGCATCGTCACGGGTCTTGGGCAGGCGCAGGCTGATCCAGAACTCCGAGCCTTCGCCCGGTGTGCTGTCGACGCCGATCTCGCCACCC
The DNA here is from genome assembly GCF_900104425.1 of Pseudomonas sp. NFACC13-1. NCBI lineage: Bacteria > Pseudomonadati > Pseudomonadota > Gammaproteobacteria > Pseudomonadales > Pseudomonadaceae > Pseudomonas > Pseudomonas sp. NFACC13-1. Next base: position 37,635 of record NZ_FMXV01000025.1, read on the forward strand.
ATCTGCTCCACCAGGCGCTTGGAGATCACCAGGCCCAGGCCGGTACCACCCGGTTGCCGGGACAGCGAGTTGTCGGCCTGGCTGAATGCCTGGAACAGCGCCCGCACGTCCTGGTTGGACAGGCCGATACCGGTGTCCTGGATGCTGATGCGCAATTGCACGCTGTCTTCGTGCTCGTCTTCGAGCATGGCCCGGGCGACGATGGTGCCCTCGCGGGTGAACTTGATCGCGTTGCTCACCAGGTTGGTGAGGATCTGCTTGAGGCGCAGCGGATCGCCCACCAGCGACAGCGGTGTGTCCCGGTAGACCAGGCTCACCAGTTCCAACTGCTTGGCGTGGGCGGCCGGGGCGAGGATGGTCAGGGTGTCTTGCAGCAGGTCCCGCAGGTTGAACGGAATGCTGTCGAGCACCAGCTTGCCGGCCTCGATCTTCGAAAAGTCGAGGATCTCGTTGATGATCCCCAGCAGGCTGTCGGCGGATTTCTCGATGGTGCCCAGGTAATCGAGCTGGCGCGGGGTCAGTTCGCTTTTTTGCAACAGGTGGGTAAACCCGAGAATGCCGTTGAGCGGTGTGCGGATTTCATGGCTCATGTTCGCCAGGAACTCGGACTTGATCCGGCTCGCTTCCAGGGCTTCCTTGCGGGCCAGGTCCAGCTCGATGTTCTGGATCTCGATGGTTTCCAGGTTCTGGCGCACGTCTTCGGTGGCCTGGTCGATGCTGTGCTGCAATTCTTCCTGGGCATTCTGCAAGGTACTGGCCATGCGATTGATGCCCGAGGCCAGTTCATCCAGCTCCTGGCTGCCCAGCGGTGGCAGGCGGGTTTCCAGGTGACCGTCCTTGAGTTGCGCCACGGCTTGCTTGATCTGGCTCAGCGGGCGGTTGATCGTGCGGCCCATGCGCAGGGCCAGCAGCGCGGTCAGGCACAGGCCGGCGGCGATCAGCAGCAGGCTGGCGAACAGGCTGCGATAGCCGCGCAGCAACATGCCGCTGTGGGACAACTCCAGCTCGACCCAGCCCAGCAGGCGGTCGGCTTCTTCGGGAATCAGTTCGCCCGCCAGGTTGCGGTGCTTGCCGAATACCGGCAGCAAGTAGCGCGTGGCGTCGTTGCCGGTGCGTTGCAGCAGCTGTGCACTGTTGCCCTCCGGTGCCCGGTTGAGCATGGTTGGGCCGGCGTGGGCCAACGGCGCGCGGTCGGGGGCGAGAAAAGTCACGGCGCGTACGTCCGTTTGCTCGAGGGACTGGGTGGCGATGCGCTCCATCAGATCGGTGTCCTGGCGGCTCATGGCCGGGGCGACCAGCGGGGCCAGTTGCTCGGCGATCATTTCGCCACGTTGCAGCAACTGGGCGTGCAGGTCCGATTGCTGCATCCAGGTGAAATAACCGCCCAGGACCAGCGCCATCAGGCTGGTCGGCAACAGGGTCAGCAACAGCACGCGGCCTTTGATTCCCAGTTTCTTGAGCACACTTGTCTCCTGCATCCAGCGGTCTGATCGAACTTGCACGCATCCGGCGTGCAATACCTGCGCAGTGTAGCGATTTGCGTGCGGGCAATCTTCGTAAAATTCATGCCGCTGTTCTGATATCTTCGCCCGCTCAAGCTTTGGGGCCGCTTCGCAGCCCAGCCAGAGCAAGTTCCCTCTCCACGGGCCCGTACTTATTCCCATAAGCCATAACCACCACACTTTGCGTGATATGGCCGCGCCAGGTTTGCCGGTATGATAGGCGCCCCCGCAGTCCGGATTGCGAATACGCCATGACTTTGCAGTACCCCACCATCGCCGATTGCGTCGGCAACACCCCGCTGGTCCGCTTGCAGCGCTTGCCCGGCGAGACCACTAATACGCTTTTGCTCAAGCTCGAAGGGAATAACCCGGCGGGTTCGGTCAAGGACCGGCCGGCGCTGTCGATGATCACCCGTGGCGAGTTGCGCGGACAGATCCGGCCTGGCGATACGCTGATCGAGGCGACTTCCGGCAACACCGGTATCGCCTTGGCGATGGCGGCGGCGATCAAGGGCTACAAGATGATCCTGATCATGCCCGACAACTCCAGTGCCGAGCGCAAGGCGGCGATGACCGCCTATGGCGCCGAGTTGATCCTGGTGACCCAGGAGCAGGGCATGGAAGGTGCCCGGGACCTGGCCGAGCGCATGCAGGCCGAGGGGCGCGGCAAGGTGTTGGATCAGTTCGCCAACGGCGACAATCCCGAGGCCCATTACACCACCACCGGCCCTGAGATCTGGCGCCAGACCGACGGCACCATCACCCATTTCGTCAGCTCGATGGGTACCACCGGTACCATCATGGGCACCTCGCGCTATCTGAAAGAACAGAACCCGAACGTGCAGATCATCGGCCTGCAACCGATGGAAGGCTCGGCCATTCCCGGCATCCGCCGCTGGCCCGAAGAGTATCTGCCGAAGATTTACCAGGCTGAGCGCGTCGACCGCATCATCGACATGGCCCAGAGCGAAGCCGAGGACGTGACCCGTCGCCTGGCGCGTGAGGAGGGCATCTTCTGCGGCGTGTCTTCGGGCGGTGCCGTGGCGGGGATGCTGCGCCTGTCCAAGGAAGTGGAAAATGCGGTGATCGTGGCGATCATCTGTGACCGTGGCGACCGTTACCTGTCGACCGGCATTTTCGACGCGCCCAACTGATGGCCAAGCATGAAAGAGGCTTGCGCTTCCAGCCCAGCGGCGGAAGCCGGGCCCCGCAAGTGCCCACCGGTAAAAAGCAGCGCCTGACCATCGAGCGCCTGGCCAACGATGGCCGGGGCATTGCGTTTGTCGATGGCCGGACCTGGTTCGTCATCGGCGCCCTGGCCGGCGAAGAGGTCGAGGCGCGGGTGCTCGGTGCCCACGGCAAAGTGGTCGAGGCGCGTACCGAGCGCGTGTTCCTGTCCAGTGACCTGCGTCGCGCAGCGCCGTGTATCCATGCCGGTCGTTGCGGCGGTTGCAGCGTCCAACATTTGCCCCACGACGAACAACTCGCCCTGAAACAGCGCATGCTCGCCGAGCAGCTGTCGCGGGTGGCCGGGGTCGAGCCGGATGAATGGGCCGCGCCATTGAGCGGGCCTGAGTTCGGTTATCGGCGTCGCGCCCGCGTGGCGGTGCGCTGGGATCAGAAGGCGAAAAAACTCGAAGTGGGGTTCCGTGCCGTCGGCAGCCAGGACATCGTCGCCATTGGCGATTGTCCGGTGCTGGTACAGCCCTTGCAGTCGATCATGAGTCGCCTGCCGGAGATGCTTCGACGCCTGGGCAAGCCCCAGGCGCTGGGCCATGTGGAATTGTTCGCCGGCTCGTCCCTTGCGGTATTGCTGCGCCACATGGCGCCGCTGTCGGAGGCCGACTTGACCATCCTCAAGGATTTCTGCGCGTTTCATGCAGCCCAGTTGTGGTTGCACGGTGAAGGTGAGCCACAACCGGTCGAGCCCGGACAGGCCCTGGGCTTTCGCCTGGAAGCCTGGGACCTTGAGCTGGCGTACCGGCCCGGGGATTTCATCCAGGTGAACGCCGGGGTCAACGAGGCGATGATCGCCCAGGCCCTGCAATGGCTGGCGCCGCGTTCCGAGGAGCGGGTGCTGGACCTGTTCTGCGGCCTGGGCAATTTTGCCTTGCCGCTGGCCAAAAGCGTGCGCCAAGTGGTGGCCGTGGAAGGCGTGCAAACCATGGTGGACCGTGCGGCGGCCAATGCCGTCAGCAACAATTTGAATAACACTGCCTTTTTTCAGGCCGATTTATCCCAGCCTCTGACGGATGCCGAATGGATCGGCGAAGGCTTTTCTGCGGTACTCTTGGACCCACCCCGTGACGGTGCTTTCGAGGTGGTGCGCAAGCTGTCGTCCCTGGGGGCCAAACGGTTGGTTTATGTATCGTGCAACCCGGCAACTTTGGCCCGGGATACGGTCGAACTGATCAAGCAGGGCTACCGGTTAAAACGTGCCGGGATTCTCGATATGTTTCCTCAAACGGCGCATGTCGAGGCCATGGCGTTATTTGAAGCGAGCCAGGATGGCTTGTCCGACTGACCCGTTCGTGCCAACCCGCCACAGCCCTGGGCGGAAACACGGGCAGCGAAGGTCAGCGAAGTTGACGCATTGAATCTGCGTCGTAGGGAAGGTAAGTAAAGATGGTACAGGTGAGAGCACACCAGCCGATCAACACCGACGGCAGTATCAATCTCGAGGCTTGGCTCGATCATGCGGTCAGCGTCGACATGGCACTGGATCGCGAAGCCTTGAAGGCCGCCTGCGAGTTCGCCCGCGAGGCGGAGCAGCAACACAACGCGGCGAAGAACCTGTGGTCCGAAGGCACCTCGAGTTTCCAGACGGGCCTGGAGATCGCCGAAATTCTCGCTGACCTCAAGCTCGACCAGGACTCCCTGGTGGCGGCGGTGCTGTACCGCGGCGTGCGCGAAGGGCAGATCCAGCTACCGGTGGTCAGCCAGCGCTTCGGCACCGTGGTGGCCAAGCTGATCGACGGCGTGCTGCGCATGGCCGCTATCAGTGCCAGCCTCAGCCCGCGCCAATCCATGGTGCTGGGCACCCAGGGCCAGGTGGAGAACCTGCGCAAGATGCTGGTGGCGATGGTCGACGACGTGCGCGTCGCGCTGATCAAGCTGGCCGAGCGCACCTGCGCGATCCGTGCCGTGAAGTCCGCCGATGACGAAAAGCGCAATCGCGTCGCCCGGGAGGTGTTCGACATCTATGCACCCCTGGCCCACCGTCTCGGCATCGGTCACATCAAGTGGGAGCTGGAGGACCTGTCCTTCCGCTACCTGGAGCCCGACCAATACAAGCAGATCGCCAAGCTGTTGCATGAGCGGCGCCTGGATCGCGAGCGCTTCATCACCGATGTGATGACCCAGTTGCGCGAAGAGTTGCAGGCCACCGGCGTGGAAGCCGACATCAGTGGCCGGGCCAAGCACATCTACTCGATCTGGCGAAAAATGCAGCGCAAGGGTCTGGAATTCAGCCAGATCTACGACGTTCGCGCCGTTCGTGTGCTGGTCCCGGAAATGCGCGACTGCTACACCGCGCTGGGGATCGTCCACACCTTGTGGCGGCACATTCCGAAGGAGTTCGACGACTATATCGCCAACCCCAAGGAAAACGGCTACCGCTCGTTGCACACGGCGGTGATCGGCCCCGAGGGCAAGGTGCTGGAAGTGCAGATCCGCACCCACGCCATGCACGAGGAAGCCGAGCTGGGGGTCTGTGCCCACTGGAAATACAAGGGCACCGACGTCAAGTCCGGGTCCAACCACTACGAAGAGAAAATTTCCTGGCTGCGCCAGGTGCTCGAGTGGCATGAGGAACTGGGTGACATCGGCGGCCTGGCCGAACAGCTGCGCGTCGACATCGAACCGGACCGGGTCTATATCTTCACCCCCGACGGCCACGCGATCGACCTGCCCAAGGGCGCGACACCGCTGGACTTTGCCTACCGGGTCCACACCGAGATCGGCCACAACTGCCGTGGCGCCAAGATCAACGGGCGGATCGTGCCGCTCAACTACAGCCTGCAGACCGGTGAGCAGGTCGAAATCATCACCAGCAAGCACGGTACGCCGAGCCGCGACTGGCTGAACCCGAACCTGGGCTACATCACCACATCCCGGGCGCGGGCGAAAATCGTCCACTGGTTCAAGCTGCAGGCCCGCGACCAGAACGTCGCCGCCGGCAAGACCCTGCTCGAGCGTGAGCTCGGGCGCCTGGGGCTGCCGCAGGTGGACTTCGACAAACTGGCCGAAAAAGCCAACATGAAAACCGCCGAGGACATGTTCGCCGCCCTCGGTGCCGGCGACCTGCGCCTGGCGCAGTTGGTCAACCTGGCCCAGCAACTGGTGGAGCCGGAGCGTGGCAACGAGCAACTGGAGCTGATCCCGCGCAAGGCCACCGGCTACAAACCGGGCAAGCGCGGCGATATCCAGATCCAGGGCGTGGGCAACCTGATGACCCAGATGGCCGGTTGCTGCCAGCCATTGCCGGGGGATGCGATCGTCGGCTACATCACCCAGGGCCGCGGCGTGAGCATTCACCGCCAGGACTGCGCCTCGGTGCTGCAACTGGCCGGTCGTGAACCGGAGCGGATCATCCAGGTCAGTTGGGGCCCGGTGCCGGTGCTCACTTACCCGGTGGACATCGTCATCCGCGCCTACGACCGGTCCGGTCTGCTGCGTGACGTGTCCCAGGTGTTGCTGAACGAGCGGATCAACGTGCTGGCGGTCAATACCCGTTCGAACAAGGAAGACAACACCGCGCTGATGTCCCTGACCATCGAGATTCCGGGGCTGGATGCGCTGGGGCGGTTGCTGGGGCGGATCTCCCAGTTGCCGAACATCATCGAGACCCGGCGTAACCGGACGCCAGGTTAAGCGCAGTCCAAAAATGTGGGAGCGAGCTCGCTCGCGATAGCGGTCTATCAGTGACAGAGAGGTTGACTGGTGTTCCGTCATCGCGAGCAAGCTCGCTCCCACAGGGCTTTTTGTGATGGGATGGATTGATGTACAGCCTTGAAGACCTGCTCCACCTGATGAACCGCCTGCGGGATCCGCAGTACGGCTGCCCGTGGGACATCAAGCAAACCTACGCCACCATCGTTCCCCATACCCTTGAAGAAGCCTACGAGGTAGCCGATGCCATCGAGCGCGGCGATTTCGATCACTTGCAGGGCGAGTTGGGCGACCTGTTGTTCCAGGTGGTGTACTACAGCCAGTTGGCCCGGGAAGAAAACCGCTTCGAATTCGCCGGCGTGGTCGACAGCATCACCCGCAAGCTGATCCGCCGCCATCCCCATGTGTTTCCTACCGGTGACCTGTATGCGCCGGTGGATATCCCGCGCTTGAGCGAAGAGCAGGTCAAGCGGCGCTGGGAGGAAATCAAGGCTGAGGAACGGGCCGAGAAAGCCTCGGCGCCCGAGCAATTGTCGCTGCTCGATGATGTGCCGGGGGCGCTGCCGGCGTTGTCCCGTTCGGCGAAGCTGCAAAAGCGTGCCGGGCAGGTCGGTTTCGACTGGCCAGGCCCGTTGCCGGTGCTCGACAAGGTCCGGGAGGAACTGGACGAAGTGCTCGAAGCCATGGCTGACAACGATCCGGTGGCCATCAGCGACGAGATCGGCGATCTGCTGTTCAGCGTGGTGAACCTGGCTCGCCACCTCAAGGTCGACCCGGAAACCGCGCTGCGCGACGCCAACGGGAAGTTCGAGCGACGGTTCCGATTTATCGAACAGGCATTGCGCGATACCCACCGTCCCATGGAAGATTGCACCCTCGAAGAGTTGGACGCCTTGTGGGGCGAAGCCAAACGTCAGGAAAAGAATTTGCCCAGCTGTGGCTGAGGCCGTTGCCTAAGTGAGTAAGCACCATGAGCCTTTCCCTTCGCGACCAGTTGCTCAAAGCAGGGCTGGTCAACCAAAAGCAGGCCAAGCAGGTCGGCAAAGAGAAACAGAAGCAGCAGCGCCTGGCCCACAAAGGCCAGATCGAACTGGATGATTCCCAGCAACGCGCCGCCCAGGAAGCCATGGCCGAAAAGGTCAAGCGCGACCAGGAACTCAACCGGCAGCAGCAGGAAAAGGTCGAGCAGAAGGCCCGGGCCGCGCAGATCAAGCAATTGATCGAAGTCTCGCGCCTGCCGAAGCTGAACACCGAGGATTATTACAACTTCGTCGACGAAAAGAAGGTCAAGCGCATCTCGGTCAATACGCTGATGCGCAACAAGTTGAGCAGTGGCTCCCTGGCGATCGTCCACCATGCCGGCGGCTACGAAGTGATCCCGCGCGAGGCAGCCCTGAAGATCCAGGAACGCGACCCCAAGCGCATCGTCCAGCTCAATACCCAGACCGAAGAAGTGGATGCCGATGATCCGTACGCGGCGTATCAGATTCCTGATGATTTGATGTGGTAAGCCTGGCGCAATGCCAATGAGCTAAACACAAAACCTGTGGAAGCCGAGCTTGTGTGGGAGCCGAGCTTGCTCGCGATGGCGGCGTGTCAGTCAGTACATTACCTGGCTGGTATACCGCCATCGCGAGCAAGCTCGGCTCCCACAGGGGCTATGGTGTTCTTACGATCCCGCCGCCTCACGCGAGCGCAGCCGTTCCTCACGCTCCAGCTCAGCCTTGTAGCTATGGGCGTCCGTTTCGGAGTGGAACATGCCCACCAGCAGATCCTGTTGATGCACATCCCAGATCCGGATACCGGCGGCAATACCTTCGTGGGACATGTGGGCGTCGTCGCGTTCAGTTACTTTCACAGTCATCTTGCAAGCTCCAATCTCTGTTATCTGCAGCAAGGCGTGTGCAGGGCTTTGTTATAGATTTTGATAGCGTGCTAAGTAAATGCCCCGGTTCGTTAAGAAGTTTTCATGGAAAGCGCAACAATCCTGCAGGCCAGGTGATGCGCGGCATTCGGTCGCAGGTGTTGTTCATGAAGAAGATTTCATGTTGCAGGGGGCATCCTCCATGAACACAAACCCTGTGGGAGCGAGCCCGCCAGGGAATGTAGGCATTCATGAAAGTTTGGGCAAAAAGAAGCCCCGCAGGTGCGGGGCTTCTTGATATCAGTGTGGATCAGCTGCCTTTCACAGCCTTGCCGTTGACCGTGCCGTCCTGGAGCATGATGTTGTACTCCTTGCCGTCGGTCTCGACCTGTTGCAGGCGCACCAGCAGGTAATCCCAGTCCTTGGCGAACCAAAGCACGGTGATGCGCTTGCTTTGTGTCGGGTCGCGCACGCGCTCGACCTTGATCGCATCGATCTGTCCGGCCTTGGTGTCGACCTTCTCCGAGCCCAGGACACGGAAGTCATAGGTATCGACTTCACCATCATCCACGACCTGATAGCTCATGCTTTTCTTGCCAGCCGCCACGTCATGTTGCAGGGCCAGCTGGTAAGTGGATTTATCGACCATGCCACGGTTGAGCGGCAGCTTGACCGCGTCACCGCGATCGGTGCCGGTGACCATCTTGGTGTTCCAGTCGAAGTCCAGGTCAGCCTTCTTGGCCTTGCCCAGGCCACCCCGTTCAAAGTGGTAGGACTGTGGCAGCAGGGTGTCCTTGTCCAGGGTCAGGGTGCTTTCTTCGGTCAGGCTGGCGATCATCATCGAAGCCTTGAAGCTCAGCTTCCAGGTGCCGTTGGCCTCCTTGGTCAGGTTGCGCTCGGCAGTGCCGCTCATGGGCAACTGTTTCCAGTCGGCGGTGTAGCTGGCGGAGAACGGTTGAAGTTCTGCGGCCTGTGCCAGGGGCAAGGCAAGCAGAGCGCAAGCGAAGAGCAGGGCGCGACGCATAAAATCTCCTAGTATCGAATCAAATGGCCGCTGGCGGCGAGCAACTGGCCGTCCAGTGAGGCACCGCGATCGTCGAGGGTCAGCCTTCCTTCGGCAAACCAACGCACGGCCATGGGGTAGATCTGGTGCTCGCGGGCGTGAACCCGTTGCGCCAGACTTTGCGGCGTGTCGTGCAACTCTACCGGTATTACTGCCTGTACGACCAGTGGTCCGCCATCGAGTTCCTCGGTGACAAAGTGCACGGAGCAGCCGTGCTCCGTGTCTCCGGCCTCCAGCGCACGCTGGTGAGTATGTAACCCTTTGTATTTGGGCAGCAGCGAGGGATGGATATTGAACAGGCGGCCCTGGTAGTGACGCACGAAGCCAGCGCTGAGAATGCGCATGAAGCCAGCGAGCACGACCAGTTGCGGATTGAAGGTGTCGATCTGTTCGATCAGCGCGGCGTCGAAGGCTTCGCGGCCCTCGAACGCCTTGTGATCCAGGACGCGGGTGTCGATGCCCGCGTCCCTGGCACGTTGCAGGCCGTAGGCATCGGCGCGGTTGGAAATCACCGCACGGATACGGACCGGGCTGTCGCCGGTCCGCGTGCTGTCGATCAAGGCCTGCAAGTTACTGCCGGTGCCGGACAGCAGCACCACCACGTCACAGGTCGCGGACATCAGTGTGCCTTAAGGTTTTTCAGCTCGACCTGTGCGGCGCCTTCGGCCGCGGTAGCGATCTGGCCGATGACCCAAGGCTGTTCGCCGGCTTCACGCAGGACGTTCAGGGCGGTCTCGACGTGCTCCTGGGCCACGCAGATGACCATGCCCACGCCGCAGTTCAGCACGCGGTGCATTTCGGTTTCATCGACATTGCCTTTCTCTTGCAGCCAGTCGAACACCGCCGGACGGGTCCAGCTTGCCACGTCGACCACGGCCTGGGTGCCTTTTGGCAGCACGCGCGGGATGTTGTCCAGCAGGCCACCACCGGTGATGTGGGCCATGGCCTTGACGGCACCGGTGTCCTTGATCAGCTTGAGCAGCGGCTTGACGTAGATGCGGGTCGGGGCCATCAGCAGGTCGGCCAGCGGCTTGCCGTCGAGCTGGGTGTTTTCAATGTCGGCACCCGAGACTTCGATGATCTTGCGGATCAGCGAGTAGCCGTTGGAGTGCGGGCCGGAGGATGGCAGGGCGAGCAGGGCATCGCCGGCCGCGACTTTCGAACCGTCGATGATTTCGGCTTTCTCCACGACGCCGACGCAGAAGCCGGCCAGGTCGTAGTCTTCGCCTTCGTACATGCCTGGCATTTCGGCGGTTTCGCCGCCGACCAGGGAGCAGCCGGCCAGTTCGCAGCCGGCGCCGATGCCGGTCACGACCTGGGCAGCGGTGTCGACGTTCAGTTTGCCAGTGGCGTAGTAGTCAAGGAAGAACAGCGGCTCGGCACCGCACACCACCAGGTCGTTCACGCACATGGCCACCAGGTCGATGCCGATGCTGTCGTGCTTGTTCAGGTTCAGGGCCAGGCGCAGCTTGGTGCCGACGCCGTCGGTGCCCGAGACCAGGACCGGTTGCTTGTAGCCGGCCGGGATCTCGCAGAGGGCGCCGAAACCGCCCAGGCCGCCCATGACTTCCGGGCGCGCAGTGCGCTTGGCGACGCTCTTGATGCGTTCGACCAATGCTTCACCGGCGTCGATGTCTACACCGGCGTCCTTGTAGCTCAGGGAGGGTTGCTTGCTCATGATCCAGGCCTTTAGGGGGGATTTCTGGGTAACGACCGACCGCCAGGGCCATTGAATAACCGTTGTACGAATTATTCCGGGGACCCGGCCGTTGCCGGTCTGCGAAGGCGCGCGATTTTATCAGGCTTGAGGGGCAGCGGCCATCCTCGCGCCGACGGGCAGGGACATATCCGCGGAAAAAAACCGATATTTCTTATATTGGTACTGCGCAACGCCTCTGTATAAGGTGTAGCGGTAACCGGTTATGGTGATGACCGTGCGAAACTTCCACCGGCGTGTGAATGTTTTGCCGGGTGCTGTGGTCTCAGCCATGCTCAATCTTCTTCACACGGCCTGTTCCAGCCGTTATGTCCGGGAATCTTCCATGCGTTTGTTCAAATTCTTGTCCGTGGGCTGCTTGTCGCTGATCAGCCTGGCGAGCCATGCAGAAACCGTCAGCGGCCTCTATCAAGTGCTCGAACCGGTCACCAACCAGACGCCGGAGGAGCGCAACCAGGCGACGTTGCGCGCCCTGGATACGCTGGTGCTGCGCCTGACCGGCGATGCCAAGGCGGCCCAGAATCCCGGGTTGGCGGTCATCCGCCAGGATCCGCAACAGATCATTCTTCAATATGGCTACGACGCCGGCCCGCCGGAAAGCCTCAAGGTGGATTTCGACCCGGCGAGCACCGACCGGGCACTGCGCGCGGCAGGCTTGTCGCTCTGGAGCGCGAACCGGCCATCGATCCTGGGCTGGTGGCTGAACGATTCGGCCGAGGGCTCGAGCCTGGTGGGCGATGGCCAAGCCAGCGCCACGCCGCTGCGGCGTGCCGCGCAGCATCGGGGCCTGGCTTTGCACCTGCCGCTGGCGGATCTGAGCGAGCAGATCGTCGCCACCGCGCCGAACCTGGAAGGCAGCGACCCGGCGCCTCTGCGCGATGCGTCGGAGCGCTACGCGGCGGACGCCTTGCTGGCGGTCCATGCGAAGGAAGAAGGCGGCCAGTGGCACGGTACCTGGCGCCTGTGGCTGGGGGACCAGCGTGAGCAGGGTACTGCCCAGGGCGCCGATCCTGCGGCTTTGGCCGATGCGGTCATGCTCGCGGTGAGCCAGCGCCTGGCGCCGCGCTTCGTCGCCAAGCCGGGGGTGGCCACGGAACAACTGCTGGAAGTGCAGGGCATGAACCTGGAGCGCTACGCGGCGTTGGGGCGTTTGCTCGAACCGTTCGCTGGGCAGTTGCAGCGGGTCGAAGGGGACCGGATCGTCTATCGGGTCAACGGCAGCGCCGAACAATTGAAGGCGCAGTTGGCCCTGGCAAAACTGCAGGAGGTTCCAGCCGGTGAGGCCATCGCGCCGGTACCGGTCGCGCCGCCCGCCGCCGATGGCTCGGCCCCGGTTGCGGCACCTGCGCCAGCACCGGCCGCCAATTTGCGGTTCCGCTGGTAGGTTGTCTTTCTTTATATAGCTAGGAGTGGTTCATGGGCGATACGCGGCGTTGGTTCTGGTTGGGTGGGGTTGCCCTGCTGTTCGCCCTTATCTATTTGCTGCATCCGATCCTCACACCGTTCCTGGTTGCGCTGTTGTTGGCCTATCTGTTCGATCCGGTGGTGGATCGCCTGGAAAAACTCGGCCTGTCGCGGACCTGGGGCGTGGTGACGGTGTTTGCGCTGTTCACACTGATTGTGAGCGCCCTGTTACTGGTGCTGATACCGATGCTCGCCAAGCAACTGGTGCGCCTGTACGAATTGGCGCCGCAGATGCTCGATTGGTTGCAGCACAGCGCGATGCCGTGGGTGCAGTCGAAATTGGGCTTGGCCGACGGTTTCTGGAAGTTCGACAAGGTCAAGGCCGCCATCAGCGAGCACATGGGCCAGACGACCGACATCGTTGGCGTGGTGTTGAGCCAGGCCACGGCCTCGGGCCTGGCGTTGATCGGCTGGCTGGCGAACCTGGTGCTGATTCCGGTGGTGGCTTTCTATCTGCTGCGGGACTGGGACCTGATGATGGCCAAGATCCGCAGCCTGCTGCCACGTCAGCGTGAAGAACGCATCATGACCCTGACCGGCGAATGCCATGAAGTGTTGGGGGCGTTCGTGCGGGGGCAGTTGCTGGTGATGGTGGCCCTGGGCTTCATCTACGCGGCCGGCTTGATGCTGGTGGGGCTGGAGCTGGGGCTGTTGATCGGCTTGATCGCCGGGCTGGCGGCCATCGTGCCGTACATGGGCTTTGTGATTGGGATCGGTGCGGCGTTGATCGCCGGGTTGTTCCAGTTCGGCGGCGACTTGTACCCGATGGTCGGCATCGTGGCGGTGTTCATGGTCGGGCAGGCCCTGGAGGGCATGGTGCTGACGCCGCTGTTGGTGGGCGACCGCATTGGCCTGCATCCCGTGGCGGTGATCTTTGCGATCCTGGCCGGTGGCGAGTTGTTCGGTTTCACCGGGATCCTGCTGGCGCTGCCGGTGGCGGCGGTGATCATGGTGCTGGTGCGGCATATGCACGATCTGTACAAGGATTCGGACATTTATAGCGGCGCTGAAGACCCTGATCTGTAGGGCAAATCCGCGACGGGGCGTCAGGGAAACCGACGTTCCGTCCTCTTGCTGCTGCAAACCTTTGATTTTGCTCGTGGTCCGGCGCATTGTGCGGTCCGTGTCACGGGTATAAACTTTGCGAACTTTACACAGAGGCCACTAACGGTTCCCTTGGAACTGTTCAGTCAGCATGAAACCGATTCAGCTGCCCCTAGGTGTGCGTCTGCGTGATGACGCCACCTTCATCAACTACTACCCAGGCGCCAATGCCGCTGCACTCGGCTATGTCGAGCGGCTTTGCGAAGCCGACGCCGGCTGGACCGAAAGCCTGATCTACCTGTGGGGCAAGGACGGGGTAGGGCGCACGCACCTGTTGCAGGCCGCTTGCCTGCGGTTCGAGCAATTGGGCGAGCCTGCTGTTTACCTGCCGTTGGCCGAGTTGCTCGATCGCGGCGTTGAGATCCTCGACAACCTTGAACAGTACGAACTGGTCTGCCTGGACGATCTCCAGGCCGTGGCCGGCAAGGCTGACTGGGAAGAAGCGCTGTTTCATCTGTTCAATCGGTTGCGCGACAGCGGTCGGCGTTTGCTGATCGCCGCCTCGACGTCGCCTCGGGAGCTGCCGGTGAAACTGGCGGACCTCAAATCCCGTCTCACCCTGGCGCTGATTTTCCAGATGCGCCCGTTGTCCGACGAAGACAAACTCCGAGCCTTGCAGCTGCGTGCCTCCCGCCGTGGCCTGCACCTGACCGACGAAGTCGGGCATTTCATCCTCACTCGTGGCACCCGCAGCATGAGCGCATTGTTCGAGCTGCTCGAGCGCCTCGACCAAGCCTCGCTCCAGGCCCAGCGCAAGCTGACTATTCCTTTTTTGAAAGAAACTTTGGGCTGGTAGAACCGTTGTAAGTAGTGGCTCATGGCCTGTTCTGGACGCGGCGAAACCCGCGGTCCTGCTGGGTTGCAGGCTGCGTAAGGTTCAAAATGGGCTTAAGCGCTTAGATGTAAACGTAAAACCGAGAAGTCACATTTGCATCGATTGAATTTGCAAATGAGGTTGATAGAAGGCATAGTCTCGCCATCTTTACTACTTCAGCCACGGTCGTGCCCATGCTAAATCGCTTCGCACCCCTCGTGCCTCTCGCACTCGTTACCCTGTTGTTCGGTTGCGCTGCCCACTCTCCAGTGTCCCAGCAAGCGCCACAACCAAGGGTCCAGAATTCCGTTACCGCCCAGTCTTCCTCCGTTGCGTTCCAGGAAGAAATGGCTTCCGACAAAGAGCTCGCAGCCTTCGCTGGCAGCAAGCCTTACCAGCTTCCAGTACTGGCTGACAGCATCCTGGAACGTGGCATGTCGTTGATCGGTACCCGCTACCGTTTTGGCGGTACTTCCGAAGCAGGCTTCGATTGCAGCGGTTTCATCGGTTATCTGTTCCGCGAAGAGGCTGGCATGAACCTGCCGCGCTCCACTCGCGAAATGATCAACGTGAACGCCCCACTGGTAGCGCGCAATCAGCTGGAGCCCGGTGACCTGCTGTTCTTCAGCACCAACGGTCGTCGCGGTCGCGTCAGCCATGCCGGTATCTACTTGGGCGACAACCAGTTCATCCATTCCAGCAGCCGCCGCAGCGGTGGCGTGCGCATCGACAGCCTGGGCGACAGCTACTGGAGCAAGACCTTCATCGAAGCCAAGCGCGCCCTCGCCATGGCACCGACTGTGGTCACTGCTCGCAAGTAAGCACACAGTTTGTAAGGCAAACTTAAAGTCTTACTTGAAGTTTGCCACATAGCCGCTAGAATCCTTGATCATTGATTGATGGCAATCCGCCTGCGTACTACGCAGGCGGATTTGTTTTCATGCCCACGGCAGAAAAGCCGCATCCAGATCAGGATTGTTCTGCATATGTCGACGTCGGCCCGCCTCGCGCTCATCTTCCTCGCCGCACTGCTCAGTGCGTGCGCCAGCCGTACCCCGCCGCCAGCACCTGTGGTGCGGGCCCCGGTGGTCTTTGCTCCCCCGCAATCCTTTTCCCCGGCCGCCGAAGACGTCCTGTTCCGGGCGCTGGGCCTGGTGGGGACGCCGTACCGCTGGGGTGGTAATACACCGGATTCGGGTTTCGACTGCAGTGGCTTGATCGGTTATGTGTACCGCGATGCCGCCGGTATTTCCCTGCCGCGCTCCACGCGCGAGATGATCGGCATGCGCGCGCCGGATGTCGGCAAGAACGCCTTGCAGACCGGCGATTTGATTTTCTTCGCCACCAACGGCGGCTCTCAGGTCAGCCATGCCGGGATCTATGTTGGCGAGGGGCGCTTCGTCCACGCGCCGGCCACGGGCGGCACGGTCAAGCTCGACAGCCTGTCCAAGGCCTATTGGCAGAAGGCTTACCTGGGCGCCAAGCGTGTGTTGCAGTCGGAACACCTGGCGCGTAATCCCTGATGCGAATGTTCAGGCAGCGCAAATCCGTGGCGAGGGGATTTATCCCCGCTGGGCTGCGCAGCAGCCCCCTAAAATAGTGGCTTGGATGTGATCGGCCTGAAAATTCTGGATTTCAGGCTTTAGGGCTGCTTTGCAGCCCAGCGGGGATAAATCCCCTCGCCACAAGAGAGTGCGATCAGCACTATTTGGCAGACACCCGCCAGATCTTGTTCCCCACGTCATCAGCCACCAACAAACCACCCTGCTTGTCGATGACCACGCCCACCGGCCGGCCCTGGGCTTTTTCGTCGGCGTTCAGGAAGCCGGTCAGCACATCCACCGGTTGCCCCACGGGTTTGCCGCCGTTGAACGGTACGAAAATCACTTTATAACCACTGTGGGGCTTACGGTTCCAAGAGCCGTGCTGACCGACGAAAGCCCCTTCGGTAAACGGTGCAGGCAGGGTGCTGCCTTCGGCGAAGGTCAGGCCCAGTGAGGCGGTGTGGGGGCCGACGGCGTAGTCCGGGGCGATGGCCTTGGCCACCAGGGCCGGGTTCTGTGGTTCGACCCGGGTATCGACGTGCTGTCCGTAGTAGCTGTAGGGCCAGCCATAGAACGCGCCGTCCTTGACCGAGGTGATGTAGTCCGGCACCAGGTCGCTACCGATCTCGTCCCGTTCGTTTACCGCCGTCCACAGGGCCCCGCTGCGAGGTTCCCAGGCCAGGCCGTTGGGGTTGCGCAGGCCTGAGGCGAAGATCCGGTGATTGCCGCTGGCCCGGTCCACTTCCCAGATGGCGGCGCGACCTTCTTCGGCCTCCATGCCATTTTCCGCGACGTTGCTGTTCGAGCCGGTGGTGACGTACAACTTGCTGCCGTCACGGCTGGCGATCACGTTCTTGGTCCAGTGATGGTTGAGGGTGCCGCCCGGCAGGTCGACGACCTTGGTCGGCTGCGCCTTGATCTGTGTGTCACCGTCCTTGTACGGGAAGCGGATCAGTCGGTCGGTGTCGGCCACGTACAGGTCATTGCCCACCAGGGTCATGCCGAACGGCGAATTGAGGTTTTCCAGGAACACCGTACGGGTTTCGGCGATGCCATCGTGGTTGGCGTCGCGTAATAGCGTGATGCGGTTGGGGCTGGGCACCCCGGCACCGGCGCGGCCCATGACCTTTTTCATCACCCAGCCACGGATGCCCTTGGAATCGTCCGGTTTGGGTGGGGCGTTGGTTTCGGCCACCAGCACATCGCCATTGGGCAGCACGTAAAGCCAGCGCGGATGATCCAGTCCTTCGGCGAACGCGCCTACTTGCAGGCCCTGGGCCGGGGTCGGCTTGGCGCCTTGCGGCCAGCCGACGGCTTCGGCGATGTTGACGGTGGGGACCAGGGTCTTGTTCGGTTCAGGCAGTTTCGGTGCCGGGCCGGTGCCGTCGGAAACCTGCAGGGTGGACGATTCGCCGCAGGCGGCAAGCCCGGCGGCGAGGGCGACAATCAGGAGATGAGGTGGCTTGAACATGCTGGCTTCCCTATGAATGCATATAGTTATTCATAGAGAAGCGTAGACGCACGGATGGTTCAAACTGCGCGCAAAACCTTGTGGGAGCGAGCTTGCTCGCGATGGCGGCAGGACAGTCAATATAGATGTTGCCAGGTGCGCCGCTATCGCGAGCAAGCTCGCTCCCACAGTAATGAGTCAGCCATGGGCCTGTTTGAACAGCACGGCAATGCCTGGATGGTATTGGCCGGCCTCGTTGCGCAACTTGCGATAGGCATAGGGGAAGTACCAGGCCACGGCGCAGGTGTTTTCCTTCTGCAAGTCGTCGATCATGTCCTGCAGTTCTTCAGGCGTGGCGCTTTGCTGGGCTTTTTGCGGCGAGACGAACAGGCAACCCAGCTTCAGGTCGCTGGCGTAGCTGATGCGCTTGGCATCGCTGGTGGCTTCCAACAGCGGTTGGGTCAGGTTCAGGTTGTTGACCTTGGGCCAGCGTTGGGTGGCCTGGATGAAGGCACGCTCATCGGTGCTGGCGATGAACAGGTCGGCGCTGACGTTGCGTTCGCCTTCTTCATTCTGCTTGCGGGTCGGCGCGTTCTGCAGCGTGACCATCTCGGCCATCCAGGCGGCGGCCGACAACAAGCTGAGATTGGCTCGTTCATCGAACCAGTAGGGGGTGTCGTTATCGCCGCGCACCGCGTTGTAGCGGTCGATACAATCAAACCAACGTTCCAGCACCGGGCGCAGGAATTCCAGTTTTGGATTGCTGATGAGCATGCCTTGCATGTTTTGCCCTCTTGTTCTTGTGATATCGGGTCGTAATGTCGCTTTGATATCACTTGCCGCAGCATCACACAAGATTGACGTCATTTTATTGATCCGTACCAATGAGCGCCCCGACAGGCGGCTTTAATTGACGCTCCACCCCCAACCCTCTAACCTTCGCCGCTTGTTTCAGGTGCTCTGTGACTGTGTTCGACAGAGTGAAACAGGGAAGCCGGTGAGTGCACACGAACCCGGCGCTGCCCCCGCAACGGTAAATGAGTCAACGCTGTGCCTAAGCCACTGTGTCGCATGACATGGGAAGGCGCGCAGCCCGGCGCCACGCCGCTCATGAGCCCGGAGACCGGCCTGATTCATCCAACGGCATCACGGTGGGCGATGCCAGGCTTGCTGCCGTCTTTTTTTGTGCCCCGCCCGCCGTTATCCAATCTCAACGGAGAGCTCCCCATGACCGATACCCCTGAGCGCGACGAACGCCACCTGGCGCGCATGCAGCGCAAGAAAGCCGTGATCGACGAGCGCATCGCCAACTCGCCGAATGAATGCGGCTTGCTGCTGGTGCTGACCGGCAACGGCAAGGGCAAGAGCAGCTCGGCGTTCGGCATGCTGGCACGGTCCATGGGCCATGGCATGCACTGCGGGGTGGTGCAGTTCATCAAGGGGCGCAACAGCACGGGTGAAGAGCTGTTTTTTCGCCGTTTCCCGGAGCAGGTGCGTTTTCATGTCATGGGTGAAGGTTTCACCTGGGAAACCCAGGACCGCCAGCGCGACATCGCCGCCGCCGAAGCCGCCTGGGCGGTATCGCGCCAGTTGCTCAGCGATCCGTCCATCGGCCTGGTGGTGCTCGACGAATTGAATATCGCCCTCAAGCACGGCTACCTCGACCTCGATCAGGTGCTCAGCGATCTGCAGGCGCGTCCGCCGATGCAGCATGTGGTGGTGACCGGTCGCGGCGCCAAGCCGGAGATGATCGAGCTGGCCGACACCGTGACTGAAATGGGCATGATCAAGCACGCGTTCCAGGCGGGTATCAAGGCGCAGAAAGGCGTCGAACTGTGAGTGACCCTTGCCTGGCAAGCCGCCACTGTCCGGCGGTGCTGATCGCCGCCCCGGCTTCGGGACAAGGCAAGACCACCGTCACCGCGGCGCTGGCCCGGTTGCATCGCAACCAGGGACGCAAAGTGCGCGTCTTCAAGTGCGGTCCGGACTTCCTCGATCCGATGATCCTGGAGCGGGCCAGCGGCGCGCCGGTCTATCAATTGGACATGTGGATGGTCGGCGAGCAGGAAAGTCGCCGGCTATTGTGGGAAGCCGCCGCCGAAGCGGACCTGATCCTGATCGAAGGGGTGATGGGGCTGTTCGACGGCACCCCGTCCAGCGCCGACCTGGCGCGGCATTTTGGCGTACCGGTGCTGGCGGTGATCGACGGCACGGCCATGGCCCAGACCTTCGGTGCCTTGGCCCTGGGCCTGGCCCGTTATCAACCGGACCTGCCATTCGCCGGGGTCTTGGCCAATCGGGTCGGCACCTTGCGTCACGCGCAATTGCTCGAAGGCAGCCTGACCGAAGGCCTGCGCTGGTACGGCGCGCTGTCGCGGGAAACCGGCATCGAATTGCCCAGCCGTCATCTCGGGTTGGTCCAGGCCAGTGAATTGAACGATCTCGACCTGCGCCTCGACGCGGCGGCCGATGCCTTGGCCGGTAGTTGCGAAGTGGCGCTGCCGCCTGCGGTGGAATTCGCCGCGCCGCAGGTGATTGCCGTTGAGCCGTGGCTCGCCGGGGTGCGCATCGCCGTGGCCCGTGACGAAGCGTTTGCCTTCACCTATGGCGCAAGCCTTGATCTGCTGCGGGCCATGGGTGCGCAGTTGAGCTTTTTTTCACCGATCCATGACACCGAACTGCCCGAGGCGGATAGTCTTTATCTGCCTGGCGGTTATCCGGAACTGCACCACGTTGCGCTGGCCCGGAACACGCCGATGCTGGCCGCGATTCGTGCCCACCACGCCGCCGATAAACCGTTACTCGCCGAATGCGGCGGCATGTTGTATCTGCTCGATTCATTGACCGACGTCGACGGCGTGCGCGCCGAACTGCTGGGTTTGCTGGCCGGCGATGCGCAGATGCAAAAGCGCCTGGCGGCTCTGGCGCTGCAGTCGGTGGATTTGCCGGAAGGCAACCTGCGTGGGCACACCTATCATCATTCCCTGACCAGCACAGAGGTTGAACCGATTGCTCGTGGCCATAGCCCCAATGGCGGGCGAGGGGCGGAGGCGGTTTTCCGGCAAGGGCGGATGACGGCTTCCTATGTGCATTTTTATTTTCCGTCCAATCCCAAGGCGATTGCCGCGTTGTTTGCGCCTGACCTTGAGGCCGCCTTCGCGAGCAAGCCCGCTCCCACATTTGATCACCTGAACCCTGTGGGAGCGAGCCTGCTCGCGAAAAGGCCATGACCGACAACGCTTTCTCCCAGACCGAACGCGACGCTATCTACCGCGCCATCGCCGAACGCCGTGACATGCGCCACTTCAGCGGCGGCACGGTCGAACCGGCCCTGCTGCGCCGTCTGCTGGAAGCCGCGCACCAGGCCCCCAGTGTCGGCCTGATGCAACCGTGGCGATTCATCCGCATCAGCGACCGCGCCTTGCGTGGGCAGATCCGCCAACTGGTGGAGCAAGAACGCATTCGCACCGCCGAGGCCCTGGGCGAGCGCAGCGATGAGTTCATGACGCTCAAGGTCGAAGGCATCGACGACTGTGCCGAAGTGCTGGTGGCGGCGTTGATGGAGGATCGCGAGCGGCACATCTTCGGTCGTCGGACCTTGCCGGAAATGGACCTGGCCTCGCTGTCCTGCGCCATCCAGAACCTGTGGCTGGCCTCCCGCGCCGAAGGGCTGGGGATGGGCTGGGTGTCATTGTTCGAACCTCAGGCCCTGGCCGACCTGCTGGGCCTGCCCGCCGGGGCCAAGCCGCTGGCGATTCTTTGCCTGGGCCCGGTCGAGGGGTTTTACCCAGCGCCGATGCTCGCCCTGGAAGGTTGGGCGCAACCGCGTCCGCTCAATGAACTGCTGTATGAAAACCGTTGGGGAGTGAGCCCATGAGCGTGGCGTTGCTCAGTGCCGCCGCGGTGGCGCTGGATGCGCTGTTGGGCGAGCCCCGGCGCTGGCATCCGTTGGTGGCGTTCGGCGGCTTTGCCGATCGCATCGAACAACGTTTCAACTCAGGCGGGCGTGGCTGGCGCAGCCACGGGGTAACGGCCTGGGTGATCGCCGTGGTGCCGTTGACCTTGCTCGCCACGGCGCTGTCCTGGGCGCCGATGGTGGGCTGGTTGGTGGAGATCCTGGCGTTGTACTGTGCCCTCGGCCTGCGCAGCCTCGGCGAGCATGTCGAGCCGGTGGCGCGGGCACTGCGCAGCGGT
This sequence comes from Pseudomonas sp. NFACC13-1, assembly GCF_900104425.1. NCBI lineage: Bacteria > Pseudomonadati > Pseudomonadota > Gammaproteobacteria > Pseudomonadales > Pseudomonadaceae > Pseudomonas > Pseudomonas sp. NFACC13-1. The sequence continues at coordinate 59,241 of NZ_FMXV01000025.1, forward strand.
GATCTGGAGCAGGCGCGCCAGCGCGTCGGCTACCTGGTCAGTCGCGAGACGGCTGAACTGGATGAAACCGCCGTGGCCCGCGCCGCCACCGAGTCTGTGCTGGAAAACGGCAGCGATGCGGTGTTCGCCGCGTTGTTCTGGTTCGCCGTGGCCGGCACGCCCGGGGTGGTGCTGTACCGCTTGAGCAATACCCTCGACGCCATGTGGGGCTATCGCAACGAACGCTTCGAGCGCTTCGGCTGGGCGGCGGCCAAGATCGACGATGTACTCAACTACATTCCGGCGCGCCTGGTGGCGTTGACCTACGCACTGCTCGGCAAAACCCGCCTGGCGCTCAAGTGCTGGCGCACCCAGGGCCCGACCTGGGACAGCCCCAACGCCGGGCCGGTGATGGCCGCCGGTGCCGGAGCGCTGGGTGTCGAGCTGGGCGGGGCGGCGATTTACCACGGTGAACTGCACCAACGTCCGCCCTTGGGCGAAGGCGTGCCGGCGAGTGCCGATTCCATTGATCGCGGCTGGCAATTGGTCCAGCGCGGGGTATGGTTGTGGTTGCTGATTCTCTGCCTGGGAGCTGAGTTCTATGCTTGAGCACGGCGGACGCTTGCGCAACGCGGCCCGGCAATACGGCATCGCCGAGGCCGATTGGCTCGACTTGTCCAGTGGCCTCGCGCCTTGGCCGTTCGACGTACCGGCGATTCCCCAGCGGGCTTGGGCGCGCCTGCCGGAAACCGATGATGGCTTGGAGCAGGCCGCCTGCGATTACTACGGTGCGCTGGATGTGCTGCCGGTGGCCGGTTCGCAGATGGCCATCCAGCTGTTGCCGCGCCTGCGTCGCAGCGGCAAGGTCGGCGTCTTGTCGCCGTGTTACGCCGAGCACGCCGAAGCCTGGCGCCGCAGCGGCTATATCGTGCGCGAAGTGCTGGAAGCGGAAGTGGATTTCTTCCTCGACAGCCTCGATGTGCTGGTGGTGGTCAATCCGAACAACCCCACGGGCCTGAGCCTGGCGCCCGCGCGTTTGCTGGATTGGCATGCCCGCCTGGCCCAGCGCGGTGGCTGGTTGGTGGTGGATGAAGCGTTCATGGACGTCACACCGGCGCTGAGCCTGGCGGCGTACACCCATCTGGTCGGGCTGATCGTCCTGCGTTCGTTCGGCAAGTTCTTTGGCCTGGCTGGGGTTCGCCTGGGCTTTGTATTGGCCGAACGCCGCTTGCTCAAGCTGCTCGCCGAACAGGTCGGGCCGTGGGCCGTCAGCGGGCCGACCCGGGTGCTGGGCCAGGCGTGCCTGCTGGACAGCGCTGCCCACGAAGACCAGCGTCAACGCTGCGAAGCCACCAGCCAACGCCTGGCGTTGTTGCTCGAACGCCACGGCTTCAAGCCGCAGGGCGGCTGCGGATTGTTCCAATGGCTGGTCACCGAACACGCCCATGGGCTTCACGATTTCATGGCCCATCGCGGCATTCTCCTGCGCCTGTTCGTGAACACCACCAGCCTGCGTTTCGGGCTGCCGGCCGACGACAGCGAGTTCCTGCGCCTCGAACAAGCCTTTGAAGCCTACGCCAAGGACACCCCATGACCACAGTGATGGTGCAGGGCACCACCTCCGATGCCGGCAAAAGTACCCTGGTCACGGCCTTGTGCCGCTGGGTCAGGCGCCAGGGCGTGGGCGTGGTGCCGTTCAAGCCGCAGAACATGGCCCTCAACAGTGCGGTGACGGCCGACGGCGGCGAAATCGGTCGGGCCCAGGCGGTGCAAGCCCAGGCGGCGGGGCTCGAACCGCACACCGACATGAACCCGGTGTTGCTCAAGCCCAACAGCGACACCGGCGCCCAGGTGATCATCCATGGTCGTGCCGTCACCACCATGAACGCCGTGGCTTATCACGATTACAAAGCCATCGCGATGCAAGCGGTGCTGGCCTCCCACGCGCGCTTGAGCGCGGCCTATGCGGTGGTGATGGTGGAAGGCGCTGGCTCGCCGGCGGAGATCAACCTGCGCGCCGGTGACATCGCCAACATGGGCTTTGCCGAGGCGGTGGACTGCCCGGTGCTGCTGATCGCCGATATCAATCGCGGCGGGGTGTTCGCCCATCTGGTCGGCACGCTGGAGTTGCTTTCCCCCAGCGAGCAGGCGCGGGTAAAGGGCTTCATCATCAACCGTTTTCGTGGCGACATCGCCTTGCTGCAACCGGGCCTGGACTGGCTGGAGGCGCGCACCGGCAAACCGGTGATCGGCGTGTTGCCGTATGTCATGGATCTGCATCTGGAAGCCGAGGATGGCCTCGATCAGCGCCAGATCGACAAGGCCGAGCAGGTGCTGAAAGTGGTGGTGCCGGTCTTGCCGCGCATCAGCAACCACACCGATTTCGATCCGTTGCGCCTGCACCCACAGGTCGACCTGCAATTCGTCGGCCCCGGCCAGCCCATCCCGCCGGCCGACCTGATCATCCTGCCCGGTTCGAAAAGCGTGCGCAGCGACCTGGCCTACCTGCGGGCCAACGGTTGGGAGACGGCGATCCATCGGCACCTGCGCTACGGCGGCAAATTGCTGGGCATCTGCGGCGGTTTGCAGATGCTCGGCCAGCAGGTCCACGACCCGATGGGGCTGGAAGGCGCGGCCGGTTCCAGTGCCGGGCTGGGCCTGCTGGATTTTGAAACGACCCTGGAGCACGAGAAGCAACTGCGCAATGTGCGTGGGCGACTGGCCTTGGAAGCGGCCGAGGTCAGCGGCTATGAGATCCACGCGGGCGTGACCACCGGCCCGGCCCTGGAACAGGCTGCTGTGCATCTGGAGGGTGGCCGTTGCGACGGCGCCCAGAGCCTCGATGGGCAAATTTTCGCCACCTACCTGCACGGGCTGTTCGAGTCGCCCCAGGCCAGCAGCGCGTTGTTGCGTTGGGCGGGGTTGGCGGATGTGCAAACGGTGGATTATCACGGCTTGCGCGAGCGGGACATCGAGCGGTTGGCGGATCTGGTGGAGCGGCATCTGGATACTGGATTGTTGCGTGAGCTTTGTGGGATTTGAGGTGGCTGGGCTGGCCTCATCGCGAGCGAGCTCCCACATTGGATTTCTGATGAGCACAGAATTTATGTACACCCCAGATCAACTGTGGGAGCGAGCTTGCTCGCGATGGCGCCAGTCGCCACACCGCCAAATAAAGGTTAATGACCCATGCTGCAACTGATCCTCGGCGGCGCCCGCTCCGGCAAGAGCCGCCTGGCTGAAAAACTCGCGGCGGACACCGGCTTGCCAGTGACCTACATCGCCACCAGCCAACCCCTGGACGGTGAGATGAACGATCGTGTCGCCCAGCATCGCGCCCGGCGGCCGGCCGAATGGGCGCTGGTGGAGGAGCCCTTGGCCCTGGCCCGGGTGCTGCGGGAAAACGCCGCCCCCGGGCAATGCCTGCTGGTGGATTGCCTGACCCTGTGGCTGACCAACCTGCTGATGCTCGACGCTCCCGAGCAACTGAACGCCGAGCGCCAAGCGCTGCTGGACAGCCTGGCCGCGCTGCCCGGGGAGATCATTTTTGTCAGCAACGAGACCGGCATGGGTGTCGTGCCGCTGGGCGAGCTGACGCGCCGTTACGTCGATGAAGCCGGTTGGCTGCATCAAGCCTTGGCCGAACGTTGTCAGCGCGTCGTGCTGACCGTCGCTGGCCTGCCCCTGACTCTCAAAGGTACTGCGTTATGAATCATCGCTGGTGGCTGGACCCGTGCAAGCCCGTCGATAACCAAGCGCTGGAACTGGCCGCGGCCCGTCAGCAACAACTGACCAAACCGGCGGGTTCCCTGGGGCGGCTGGAGTCGGTGGCGGTGCAACTGGCGGGTCTGCAAGGGCAGCTCAAACCGAGCCTGGATCACGTGTGGATCGCGATTTTCGCCGGCGACCATGGTGTAGTCGCCGAAGGCGTGTCGGCGTTTCCCCAGGAAGTGACTGGGCAAATGCTGCTCAATTTCGTCAGCGGCGGCGCGGCCATCAGCGTCCTGGCGCGACAGCTGGGCGCGTCCCTGGAAGTGGTCGACCTGGGCACCGTCACGCCTGCGCTGGACCTGCCCGGTGTGCGGCACCTGAACCTGGGGCCGGGCACGGCGAATTTCGCCCACGGCCCGGCAATGACGGTGAGACAGGGCGAGCAAGCCTTGCACGCCGGGCGCGACAGTGTGCTGCGTGCCGTCGCGGCCGGGACGCAATTGTTCATCGGCGGCGAGATGGGCATCGGCAACACCACCGCCGCCAGCGCCCTGGCCTGCGCCTTGCTCTACTGCCCGGTGGCGCATCTGGTCGGGCCGGGCACGGGGTTGGACGCCGCAGGTGTCAGCCGCAAGGCCCAGGTGATCGAACGGGCCCTGGCGTTGCACGCTGCCCAGGGTAACGACCCGTTGCAGACGTTGTTCAACCTCGGCGGTTTTGAAATCGCCGCGTTGGCCGGCGCCTACCTGGCCTGTGCTCAGCAGGGTGTCGCGGTGCTGGTGGACGGCTTCATTTGCAGCGTCGCGGCCCTGGTGGCGGTGCGCCTCAATCCTGAATGCCGGCCATGGCTGCTGTTCGGTCATCGCGGCGCCGAACCGGGCCATCGTCACGTGCTGGAAACCCTCGGCGCCGAACCGCTGCTGGATCTCGGCCTGCGCCTGGGCGAGGGCAGTGGCGCGGCGTTGGCGGTGCCGCTGTTGCGCCTGGCGTGTGACCTTCACGGGCAGATGGCGACGTTTGCCGAAGCGGCCGTGGCGGACCGCCCGGCATGACCCTGCGCCTGGACCTGCTGCGTCACGGCGAAACCGAATTGGGCGGCGGCTTGCGCGGCAGCCTCGACGATGCCTTGACGGCCAGGGGCTGGGAGCAGATGCACACCGCCGTCGCTCAAGGCGGGCCCTGGGATCGGCTGGTCAGCTCACCCTTGCAGCGCTGCGCCCGTTTCGCCGAGCAACTCGGCGCCCGACTCGGCGTGCCGGTGCATGTGGACAAGGATCTGCAAGAGCTACATTTCGGCGCCTGGGAGGGTCGCAGCGCAGCGGCCTTGATGGAGACCGACTCCGAAGCCCTGGGTCGGTTCTGGGCCGACCCTTACTGCTTCACACCGCCCGACGGCGAGCCAGTGCTGGAATTTTCCAGGCGAGTGCTGGCGGCGGTGGAACGTCTGCACGCGGCCTATGCTGGCCAGCGTATCTTGCTGGTCAGCCACGGCGGTGTGATGCGCTTGTTGCTGGCCCAGGCCCGCGGCCTGCCACGGGAGCAGTTGCTCAACGTCGAAGTCGGCCATGGCGCACTGTTCTCCCTGACCGTGTCGGCAGGTTCAGTGCTCGAAGAGGCGGATTGACCATGTTGCCTTTCTGGATCGCCCTGCAATTTCTCAGCAGTCTGCCAGTGCGCCTGCCTGGCATGCCCGAGCCCGAACAACTGGGGCGTTCGCTGCTGTTCTATCCATTGGTGGGGCTGGTGTTCGGTGCTTTGCTGTGGCTGCTCAATGCACTGCTGCTGGGTGCACCGTCGCTACTCCACGCCGCGCTGTTGCTGACGGCCTGGGTGTTGCTCAGCGGAGGCCTGCACCTCGACGGCCTGGCCGACAGCGCCGACGCCTGGCTGGGCGGTTTTGGTGACCGCGAACGCACGCTGCTGATCATGAAGGATCCGCGCAGCGGACCCATTGCGGTGATCACCTTGGTGTTGGTGCTGCTGCTCAAGTTCGCCGCGCTGCTGGCGTTGATCGAGCAGGGGCAAGCGTTGGCCTTGATCATCGTGCCGGTGCTGGGGCGTGCGGCGTTGCTTGGCCTGTTTCTCAGTACACCTTACGTGCGCGCCGGCGGGTTGGGCCAAGCGCTTGCCGATCATCTGCCCCGGCGCGCGGGTGGATGGGTGTTGTTGGTGTGTGCGTTGGGCTGTGTGCTGGTGGCGGGGTGGCCCGGCGTTTGTGCATTGGCCGTTGCCTTCGCGGTGTTCGTTGGCTTGCGGCGGATGATGCTGCGCAGGCTCGGGGGCTGCACCGGGGATACAGCCGGGGCGTTGCTGGAGTTGCTTGAAATAGCGGTGTTGGTGGGGTTGGGGTGGGGCTGAGTTGACGGGAACGCGATGGTGGGCCGTTTCGGGATTTGAGGGGTCAACCCTTTAACCCACTCACCCGAGCAAACTCCATCAATCCACCGTCATGCCCAAGCCCCAACTTGTCCATGGCGGTGCGTTTTTGTCGGCTGATGGTTTTTTCACTGCGATTGAGCTGGGCTGCAATCTGTCTGCCCGACATCCCGTGCACGAACAGCCTCACCACCTCCAGCTCCCGTTCGGAAAGGCCCACCCGGTTGGCGTCCGAGCGCGTGGCGGCCAAGGATTGCCCTCGCAGAAGCTCAAGAAAAGCCGGGCATGCATACTGCCGCCCCTGGGTGACACCGAGGATGGCCTGTTTCAGTTCCATCAAAGGACTGCGTTTATCGAACAAGCCGTTCACGCCGGTATTGAGCAAGGCCTGCAACACGGACGGATTGCGTAGCATGGTGATCACGATCAGGGGGCAGGCGCGGTAGTGGCGTTTCAAATAGCCCATCAGGGCCAGGCCGTCCGGGAACTGCCCATCGGGCATCGAATAGTCGCTGATGACCAGGTCGCAGGGGGTGCGCTCCAAGTGCTGGAGCAGTTCATCGGCGTTGCGAGCCTTGGCAACCACTGAAAACCCAGTCTCCGCCAGGACCATTTCGATACCCGTCAGCACGACGGGGTGATCATCGGCAAGGATGATGCGTATAGGGTTGTCCGAAGGAGGCCTGTGCGACACTCGCGTATCGTCACAGGTGCTGAGGCCGAAAATGTCGCGGCATTCGGGCGTGTGGTTCAGATTCATTGCTGCCTCTACAGGGGCCAAGTACATCCCGACCGCTGCTGACAAGCCATCGGAACGCTCAGATTAAGCCTCGTTCGCGCGCGATTTTTCCCGCGAGATGACGCGAACTGACGCCGAATTTTCGGCGAATGTTGTTGAAGTGATAATTGACGTTGGCCTCGCTGCAATCAACGATGACGGCAATCTCCCAAGAAGATTTGCCAGCCTCGCTCCACTGCAGGAATTCCTTCTCCCGCTTGGTGAGTCGGATCGCTTGAGCAGGTTTTTTTTCCGTGGAGTGGTAATGGTCCTGGTATGGCGCCAAACGTTCAGAAATCGCGGTGCTGTGGTACATGACTGAAACTCCCATTCATCATCATTATTTGATGGCGTGGGGGTGGCGGAATCTTCCCACTTCTTGATGGCATGGTTCGCACAACCCGTCTTCAAGCCCGCAGGCAGGGCTGAAGGCACGGTTTCGTTTATAACTTGATTCAAAGCACCTGAAACCTGTCAGACATTACAGGTGGGGGACTCTAATGAGTAATGGTTGAAAAGGCTGTCAGCCAAAGCGCCTGATTTTGTGGGATTTATTTCCGTCTGGTTGACGATTCCGTTTGTTCTGACCAAGCAAAAATCAGGAGAAAAGCGAGGCCAGGGAACATGGCATAAGTGAAAATTGCCATTTAAATTTGCATTCAATCAACCCCGGGTATATACACGCATCATGCTTCCTTCCCAATGTTTGTGCATCAACCTGCGTCGTGCCGCCCGTGGCGTCAGCAGGTATTACGACGGCGCCCTCGACGGCTTCGGGATCAACGTTGCCCAGTATTCTTTGCTGAGCAATCTGGCGCGCCTGGACCAACCGAGTATTTCCTCCCTGGCCGAGGCGATGGGCCTGGACCGCAGTACCCTGGGGCGCAACCTGCGGGTGCTCGAAGGCGAGGGGCTGGTGGCGTTGGCCGAGGGCGAAGACCTGCGTAACCGCATCGTCGAGCTGACCGAAACCGGGCACGCCCGGTTGGCAGCGGCGTTGCCGGCCTGGGAAGCGGCGCAACAACGATTGATCGATAAGCTGGGCGCCGAGAAGCGCACGGCATTGCTGGCCTTGCTGGACGAATTGGCGTAGTGCCGGTTCGTTCGAATACAAGCGGGTATATACCCGCGAGCGGAGAACAAGAATGACATCGATGTGGCGTACCTGTGGTTGGGTCCTGGTGGGCAGCGCGCTGATCCTGGCGTTGTCCCTGGGCGTGCGGCATGGCTTCGGCCTGTTCCTCGCGCCCATGAGTGCCGAGTTCGGCTGGGGCCGTGAGGTATTCGCCTTCGCCATTGCCTTGCAGAACCTGATCTGGGGCCTGGCGCAGCCTTTCACCGGTGCGCTGGCCGACCGCTTTGGTGCGGCGAAAGTGGTGCTGATCGGTGGCGTGCTCTACGCACTCGGCCTGGTGTTCATGGGCATGGCCGACTCGCCATGGTCCTTGTCGTTGAGCGCGGGTCTTTTGATTGGCATCGGTCTGTCGGGCACGTCGTTCTCGGTGATCCTCGGCGTGGTCGGACGGGCCGTGCCGCCGGAAAAACGCAGCATGGGCATGGGCATCGCCAGTGCCGCCGGTTCCTTCGGCCAGTTCGCCATGTTGCCCGGTACGCTGGGGCTGATCGGCTGGCTGGGTTGGTCGGCGGCGTTGTTGGCGCTGGGGCTGCTGGTGGCGTTGATCGTGCCGCTGGTGAGCATGCTCAAGGACGCGCCCTTGCCAGTGGCAGGCAACGAGCAGACCCTGGCCGAAGCCTTGCGCGAGGCGTGCAGCCATTCCGGGTTCTGGCTGCTGGCGGTCGGCTTTTTTGTCTGCGGTTTCCAAGTGGTATTCATTGGCGTGCATTTGCCGGCATACCTGGTGGACCAACACTTGCCCGCCAGCGTCGGCACCACCGTGCTGGCCCTGGTCGGGTTGTTCAATATCTTCGGCACCTACACCGCTGGCTGGCTGGGCGGACGCATATCCAAGCCACGCCTGTTGACTGGGTTGTACCTGCTGCGGGCCGTGGTGATCGGCTTGTTCCTGTGGCTGCCGGTGACGACCACCACGGCATACCTGTTTGGCATGGCAATGGGCTTGCTGTGGCTGTCGACCGTGCCGTTGACCAATGGCACGGTAGCGACCCTGTTTGGTGTACGAAATCTGTCGATGTTGGGTGGGATCGTGTTCCTGTTCCACCAGTTGGGCTCGTTCCTCGGTGGTTGGCTGGGCGGGGTGGTGTATGACCGCACCGGCAGCTACGACTTGATCTGGCAGGTATCGATCCTGCTCAGCCTGCTGGCGGCGGCGTTGAACTGGCCGGTGCGTGAACGGCCGGTGGCGCGCCTGCAAGTCCAGGTCGGTGCGGCATGAGTCGCATCGGCCCGTGGTTGATCGCTGCCGGCGCCGGCCTGTTGCTGGCACTCGCCTGGTGGGGCTGGCACCAGGGCGGGTTGGCCTTGATGCAGCTGGGCATGGGGACGTGTTGAACAATGGACGGCGGCGGGCGTGGCAGAGTAACGTCGTGGTCTGACATGCTTTAAGGAAGTAACGACATGTTGATGCGCTGGTTTGCTGTTCCCGCCCTGTTGCTGGCTGTGACCGGGCAAGTCTGGGCCGCCGATTGCCCGCCTTTGCTGGAGGGTTCGTTGCCCAAGCTGCGGGCCAAGGAAACCATTGATTTATGCCAGCGCTTTGCCGGCAAGCCTCTGGTGGTGGTGAACACCGCCAGCTTCTGTGGGTTCGCCCCGCAATTCAAGGGCCTCGAGGCGCTCAACCAGCGCTACAAGGACCAAGGGTTGCAAGTGTTGGGCGTACCGTCCAATGACTTCAAGCAGGAATCCAAGGACGGAGCCGAAACCGCCAAGGTCTGCTACGTCAATTACGGTGTGACCTTCACCATGACCGAACCGCAGCCGGTGTGGGGTGCGGATGCGATACCGCTGTTCAAGCACTTGGCTGAACAATCCGGCGCGCCGAAATGGAATTTCTATAAGTACGTGGTGGACCGCCAGGGCAAGGTCGTTGGCAGTTTTTCCAGCCGGATCAAGCCTGACGATCCCGATTTCATCAAGGCGGTAGAAGCGGCCATCGCCTCCAAACCCTGACACCTGCGACGAAAAAGCCCCGCCTCTTTGCAGAGTGCGGGGCTTTTTTTCGCTTCAGTTGGCGAGGGGGTCAGGTTCGCCGTGAAACATCAGAAGCGGTAGGTTGCACCGACACCGAAACCGTTGGCGCTGTTTTCGTATTTGGCGTTGTAGGACTGGCCGAGGGCATTGCTGCCGCTGACGTTGACTTTTTCTTCCTTGAGGTAGGAATAGGCCACGTCGATGGTCAGGTCGTCGGTCGGACTCCAGCCAGCACCCAGGCTGAAGATGGTCCGGTCGCCGGTCGGGATACGTGGCGAACGGTCCTGGTTGTTGGTCGGTGCCTGGTCGAAGGTCAGGCCGGTACGCAGTACCCACTGTTTGTTCAGCTGGTAGGAGGTACCGATGGCGTAGGCCCAGGTGTCGTGCCAGTTCTGTTCTTCAGTGATGGAGCTGAAGAAGGCAGGCGCGAAAGCACCGCCCGTTGCGGGCGTCACACCGTCGTTGTTCACGGTGATTTCTTTCAGGCGACTCCAGCGAGTCCAGGTGCTGCCCGCGTAGACGGTCCAGGCATCATTGATTTGCTGGGTGACCGAAAAGTCCACCGATTCAGGCGTGGTGATATCCAGCGAAGCATCATAGCGCGCGCCATTCAGCAGGCTGGGAGGTGTGCCAGCCCCAGGACTGATTTCGGTGTGGCCTTCGAGCTTGTACTTGACCTTGGAGTGATAGGTCAGGCCAACACGGGTGGTGTCGGTCGCCTGGACCAGCAGGCCGATGTTGTAGCCATAGCCAATGTCGTCGCCCTTGATCTTCACGCTGCCATCATTCGGTGACAGCGGCGAGGTCAAATCCGATTCCAGGGAGCCGGAAATGCGGTTGATGGTCGGGCCGAAACCGATCGATACCTTGTCGTTGAAGGCATAGCTGACGGTTGGCTGGAAAGTGACGACTTTCACTTCGCTCTTGCTGCCGAAGTTACCGCCCTGGAAGCCGTTTTCGTAATCGGTGATCAAGCCAAACGGCGCGTAGACACCCAGGCCGAAAGCCCACTGGTCATCGATAGGCTTGACGTAGTAGCCCATCGGAACGCCGGTGAGCGGAACCATGTCGCCCTTGTTGGTGCCGGACTGGGTACCGCTGGCATCGTCGATATCGGTGGAGGCATCGATGGCGGCGAAGCCACCGGTGACTTGCTGACGCTTGAGGCGCGACATGCCGGCAGGGTTGCCAAACACGGTGCTGGCGTCATCGGCAGAAGAGGAACGACCTGCGAAACCAGTGCCCATGCCACTGATGCTTTGTTCGTTCAAGGCAAAGCCACTGGCGAAAAGTTGTGTGGATGCCAAGGTAACGGCAAGGCCAAGGGTGGTTTTGAGCATCATTTTTTTCATTGTTAGAACTCCTGGTGATCACCGGGGCGAAAATTACCAACATTTTCGTTCAAGCGCTATAGCCTGTATGGCTTGATTTAGAGCGGTTTTGTAGGACAATCCGACCAGATTCGCGACCGTTGTAGGAAGTTTCCAAATTTCCCATCAGCAAGCGACCTGACTCAGCGGCGAAACACAGATTTGCCAGGCGCAGGTGAAATCTCGCAGGCGCCCTTGGGGATGAAAGGTCTGGCGCCAGATGCGGGCCATGCCCAGCAGGTCGTCGGCGTCGGGAAGCGGGGTATTCTGTTCCTCTACCAGCAGCCAGGCGATGGCGGTGGCGTAGCGCAAATTGACGGTCAACTCCAGGTGCGGGCCGCTGAGAAAGGCATGCTGGCTGGCCAGGCCGCGCACCAGGCTGGCCCGTTCTGGATCTCGTGCCAGGTAATGGTCCCAGAGTGCCTGGTGGCGGGGCTCGGTAATGCGATACAAGCCATGCCCGCGTCGATCATGCAGGGCTGAACCCAGGGCGGACTGGCTGGCGGCAATGCCCAGTAACAAGGATTCCGCGGTGGCGCTGTGACGCTCAAGGTAGAGGAGCGTCGGGCGGATCACATATCGACACAGTTCGCTGGCAGCGATACCCATAAAACCCTCGAAGTGTGAAAGGGGCGGGGCCTGAAGAGTATGGGCTTGGCAGCGGTGGATCGGTCCAGGCCCCGCCGGAAGCGGATCATGCCGCTTGACTTGAAGTGTAGTGTCATATTCCCGCTGTAAAGGACTGTTTTTAAAACATCTTCAGCGAACGGTTATAACTGTTATATCCGTTGGTGCTTACGGCGTTTCGCTTAATCGAGAAATTTCTGGCAATAAAAAGCCCCGCTTTCTGGGCGGGGCCTTTGGGTTTCAGCTTTTGTGGCGTCTCAGGCAACCAGTGCCTGGCGAGTACGCTCGATCACGGCCTGCAGCGGTTCGGCGCTGGAGTACTGGTCGGGGTACAGGCGTTCGCTGTGACGGGCGATGCCGTGTTCGTTGACCAGCGTGAAGCTGAAGCAGCCTTTGCGAGCGGCCATGATCAGGCAGTTCATCGGTGCAAAAGCGTTGGTGAGGGTGCGGATAGCATCCTGTGCGTGGATTTGAGTGGACATGTTATGGGTGTTCCTGCAAATGACACGGTTAAGAACCGTGCAACGTTAAAACGTTCCAGTAACGTCGACCACCATTGGTCGAACGAAGAACCCGACTGGAACAAAGCAGCCAGTTTGAGCGCTATATAAGTGCGCGCTTGGGCTGGCAGGTAGGTACTTAGGAGGGCAGGCAGCACATCGAGGGCAAAGGTTCTGGGCCCAGGGTGAAGATCCTGATCAATTTTGCAGGTTGGTTCGGTCAGAGTAATGAGCCTGGCAACACCCTTTGCATTCGATCAAAGGCTGTGTTGGCGCAAGATTTACCTGGAAACCATCGAGGGGGTCGGTCTCCTTTTTTCGGCGAGGCGTCCTTGGGAGGATGGCTGACCGTGGAGATGTGTTCGACCCGGAATTGACTTTCAGCTTGGTACTAACGCTGCGGATACTAACGGATCGAACCCGTGAAGGGAAGGGTGTTGGTTAAAAAATATTCAAGTGGGCACCCAATCGCTGTGGAGGGCATGCCGTAGCACAGGAACCGACGCTTGCAAGTGCGCCCACGCCAGCGTTGCTGCAATGCACGGCCGGAGGTTATCCCCAGCTTTTACCGCCCGTTGTGCCAAAAAATCGCAGCGTTATAACCCGTTCAGCTGTTACTTGTGCACACTCGCGGCACCACTTGTCACCGAACTGTCATGTGGGAACAATCCGGGGTAGGTGCCTGTATCCAAAATTTAAGTCAATGAAAAACATCGCTTTTTTTTACTGGTGAAAAAATCGTCAGTTTGAGCGCAGGCCCCGTTCCACAGGGCTTTGCGCGAGTTCAGGGGGGGTTGTCCACTGAGTTATCCACAGCTTCTGTGGATTGTCCCAAGCGCTTGCTCTAGCACGGGCGTGCCGGTTTTTTTCGGCTTTACCCGTACGAAAAAAGGAGTAGAGTGGCGCGCCTTCCGATCTGTCCCACAGTGTTTTATGAAGTTTCGCTCAGTATCAAATCCTGTTACCTCCACACCCTCTGGTGTTACCCCACCCAAGCGTTTGTCGATGCGGGTGGCTGAGTGGCTGCTCGACAGCCCGCGGCTGGGGGACAGCCCCAGCGTCAAGCACTTGGCTGGTCGTTTGCTCAAGCAACCGGCCCGTGAAGGCGTAGTGGCCGCGCAAAGTCGCCTCGGGCAGTTGATGTGCCGGGAATGCGGCAACGCCCGGGATCGACGCATCGGCCACGACCTGCTGCGCCAGGCCGCCCGTGCCGGCGATGATCGTGCCCGCCGGGCCCTCGGTGAAATCGAAGATTGAAAACGAAGACTGCGCTGGGCAACCCCCAGCCGCTTGGTTAACCTTCGGGCTTTATTTGATCGGCAGGAATTGTCATGGCTATGGATTTGACCAGCCTGTTGTTTGGCCTGGCAGGCGCTGCGGTGCCATTGCTGGCACTGGCCTGGCACCTGCAACGCCAAGCCGCCGCCGCGCAGACCGAACTGGCCCTGCTGGAGGAGCGCCTGGCCACGGCCCACATGGCCCATGATGGACTCAATGCCCAGCTCGATGCCTGCCGCGACGAAATCAGCGATCTGACCCAGGCCAACGCCGCCAAGCAGGCCGAGCTTGCCGCGGCCTGCCGTGAGGTCGAATTGCTGCAGATCGAGCGCGACAATGCCCGGGATGCGGCCCACGCCTGGAACCTCGAACGTGCCAACAAGGAAGCCGAGCTGCGCCGGCTCGATGCCCAGGCGGCGTCGTTGCAGGCCGAACTGCGCGAGCAGCAGGAGAGCCATCAGCAACGCCTGGATGACCTGCAAGGCTCGCGAGACGAGCTGCGGGCGCAGTTCGCCGAGCTTGCCGGGAAGATCTTCGACGAACGGGAACAGCGTTTCGCCGAAACCAGCCAGCAACGCCTGGGCCAGTTGCTCGATCCGCTGAAGGAACGCATCCAGTCCTTCGAAAAACGCGTTGAAGAAAGTTACCAGGCCGAGGCCCGGGAACGTTTCTCCCTGGGCAAGGAACTGGAGCGCTTGCAACAACTGAACCTGCGCCTGAGCGACGAAGCCACCAACCTCACCCGGGCGCTCAAGGGCCAGAAGACCCAGGGTAACTGGGGCGAACTGATCCTGGAGCGGGTGCTTGAACATGCCGGCCTCGAGAAGGGCCGCGAGTATCAGACCCAGGTCAGCCTCAAGGGCCCGGACGGCGAGCGTTTCCAGCCGGACGTGTTGATTTATCTGCCGGGCGACAAGCAAGTGGTGGTCGATTCCAAGGTCAGCCTCACGGCCTATCAGCAGTACGTGGCCGCTGAAGATGACGCCATCGGCCAACTCGCCCTCAAGCAACATGTGGTGTCGTTGCGTGCCCACGTCAAAGGCTTGGCCGGCAAGGACTACAAGCGCCTGGACGGTTTGCACAGCCTGGATTTCGTGTTGCTGTTCGTGCCAATCGAAGCGGCGTTTTCCGCCGCCTTGCAAGCCGAGCCGAACCTGTTCCAGGAAGCCTTCGACCGCAACATCGTGATTGTCAGCCCGACTACGCTGCTGGCGACGCTACGGGTGATCGATAGCTTGTGGAAGCAGGAACGCCAGAGCCAGAACGCCCGGGAAATCGCCGAGCGGGCCGGGTGGCTGTATGACAAGTTCGTCCTGTTCATCCAGGACCTGGACGAGATCGGCAGTCGCTTGCAGCAATTGGACAAGGCCTACAGTGCGGCGCGCAACAAACTGACAGAAGGGCGCGGCAACCTGATCAGCCGCAGCGAACAGCTCAAGCTGCTCGGTGCCCGGGCGAGTAAGAGTTTGCCTGCCGATTTGCTCGAGCGGGCGATGACGGATGCGGATGGGCTGCCTGAGTTGCCGGAAGAAACCGCAAAAACCCAGGATTGATGAAACCCTTAGGCTTGATGCAAAACCTGTGGCGAGGGGATTTATCCCCGCTGGGTTGCGTAGCAACCCCAGTCCTGGGCACCGCGGTGCAACTGATGAACCATGCAAGCCGCTTTACGACTGCTGCGCAGCCGAGCGGGGATAAATCCCCTCGCCACAGGCGCAGTGCCCGGCTGGAGAACTCCTGTACCTACAACGGCAAATGCCGACTCAACAACGCCCGCAACGCCGCCGGCTTCACCGGCTTGGCCAGGTAATCCAGGCCCGCCGCATGCACCAGGGCCACCGTCTCGGGGCGGCCATCGGCGCTGATCACCACCCCTGGCACCGGTTCCCCCATGCGCCTGCGCAACCAGGCCATCAGTTCGGTGCCGGTCTCGCCGTCGTCCAGATGAAAATCCACCAGCGCCAGTTGCGGTCTGCCGCCCTGGGCCAGCCAACGCTCGCATTCCTCGCGGTTGCGCGCGGTCCACACCTGGCAACCCCAGCGCGTCAGCAGGCTGTTCATGCCGATCAGGATGCTGTCTTCGTTATCGACGCACAGCACCTGCGCGCCGCTTGGCAAGTGACCGTTGGGTTCGGCCACGGGGCCCGGTACGACGGCCTGTGTCTGGGCCAAGGGCACGCTGACGCTGAACACGCTGCCGCGCCCCGGCCAGGAGCGTACGCGCAAGGTATGGCCCAGCACGCGGCACAGGCCGTCGGCGATGGCCAGGCCCAGGCCCAGGCCTTTTTCGGCGCGGGTCTGGTGGCTGTCCAGGCGCTTGAACTCTTCGAAAATGACTTGCAGCTTGTCCTCGGCGATGCCCGGCCCGCGGTCCCAGACTTCCAGGCACACCTCGCCGTTGCGCCGACGTACGCCCAGCAGCACCGGGCCCTTGGCGTAGCGGAAAGCGTTGGTCAGGAAGTTTTGCAAAATGCGCCGCAGCAGCTTGATGTCGCTGTCCACCCGTAACTTCGAGCCGCGAACCCGGAACTTCAAGCCTTGTTCCTGGGCCAGCGCCGTGAACTCCGCGCCGAGGGTATCGAGCAGGTCGTTGAGGGCGAAGGGCTTGCGGTCGGGGTTGATCTTGCCGTTTTCCAGGCGGGAGATATCCAGCAAGTCGGTGATCAGGTCTTCAGCCGAGCGCAGCGAACTGTCCAGGTGTTGCACCAGTTGCCGGGCCTCGCTCGGCAAACCGTCGTGCTGATGGGACAGTGCGGCGGAGAACAGGCGCGCGGCATTGAGCGGTTGCATCAGGTCGTGGCTGACCGCCGCCAGGAACCGGGTCTTGGATTGATAGGCCGCTTCGGCGGTGCTCTTGGCTTCGGTCAGGGCCAGGTTCAACTGCGACAGTTCCCGGGTGCGTTCCGCCACTCGTTGCTCCAGCCCTTCATTGGCTTCGGTCAGCGCCTGTGCGGCCTCACGGAAGGCGGTGATGTCGGTGAAACTCATGACGAAACCGCCACCGGGCATCGGGTTGCCGATCAGCTCGATGACCCGGCCGTTGGGGAACAGCCGTTCAGAGGTATGGGCTCGGCCCTGGCGCATCCAGTGCAGGCGCCTGGCGACATGGACTTCCGCCTCGCCCGGCCCGCAGAGGCCTCGTTCGGCGTTGTAGCGGATGATGTCGGCAATGGGCCGGCCGACACTGATCAAGCCGTCCGGGTACTTGAACAGCTCCAGGTAGCGGCGGTTCCATGCCACCAGTCTGAGGGACTGGTCGACCACGCTGATGCCCTGGCTGATGTTCTCGATGGCGCCTTGCAACAGGGCGCGGTTGAACTGCAGCACTTCCGACGCTTCGTCCGCGATCCGGACCACGTCTTCGAGCTGCATCTCCCGACCTTCGATGGCGGCTTTCACGACCGCACGTGTCGAAGAGGCGCCGAGTACACCGGCCAGCAGGCGTTCGGTGTGGGCGATCCATTCGCTGTCGGCGTTCTGGTTCGGGTTGAAGCCTTTGCCCTGGCGGTAGGCGAAGCGAATGAAGCTTTGCCGCGCCCGCTCTTCGCCGACGAAACGTGCGGCCAGTTGCAACAGGTCTTCAATGTGCACCGCCAGCATCGAGCGGGGGTTGGGGCGGGCGCTGATTTCCTGGCCGATGAAGCGCCCGGCCTGCCAGTGTTCCGAGACGCGTGTGCGCGACAGCACCGACACCCAGGCGAACAGCGTGAAGTTGCCGGCCAGGGACAGGACCACCCCTTGGGTCAGCGGCGTGATCGGCAGGTTCAAGGGATTGCCGTGCAACCAGGCCAGCCCCGGGAAACTGCTGAGCGACCAGCCCAGGCTGTGGGCGGCAATCGGCAACACCAGGGTGTAGAACCACAGGAAGATCCCCGTGGCGAGGCCGGCGAACACGCCGCGGCGGTTGGCCTGTTTCCAGTACAGCGCGCCGAGCATGGCCGGGGCCAGTTGGGTCACGGCGGCGAAGGCGATCTGGCCGATGGTCGCCAGGCTCGCCGTCGAACCCAGCAGCCGATAGCTGACATAAGCCAGCAACAGGATGACCACGATGCTGACCCGGCGCACCGACAACATCCACTGGCGGAACACCTCGAAGGGGCGTTCGGCGTTGTTGCGGCGCAACAGCCAGGGCAACAACATGTCGTTGGAGACCATGGTCGACAGCGCCACGCTGGCCACGATCACCATGCCAGTGGCCGCCGAGGCGCCGCCGATGAACGCCAGTACCGCCAGGGCCGGATGGGCCTGGGCCAGCGGCAGGCTGATGACGAACGAGTCCGGCAGCACGGAACTGGGCAGCATCATCTGCCCGGCGAGGGCGATGGGCACCACGAACAGCGCGGCCAGGGCCAGGTAGGCAGGGAATACCCATTTGGCCAGGCGCAGGTCCTGGGGCTCGATGTTTTCCACCACGGTCACGTGAAACTGCCGCGGCAAGCAGATGATCGCCATCATCGCCACCCCGGTCTGCACCACCATGGACGGCCAATTGATGGTTTCTTTCCAGTATTGCTCCAGGCGTGGGGCGAGCATCGCCTGATTGAACAGGTCGTCGAAACCGTCGTACAGGCCGAAGGTCACGAAGGCGCCCACTGCCAGGAAGGCGAACAGCTTGACCAGGGATTCGAAGGCAATCGCCAGCACCATGCCACGGTGGTGTTCGGTAGCGTCCAGGTTGCGGGTACCGAACACGATCGTGAACAGCGCCAGGATCAGCGAGACGATCAGCGCGGTGTCCTGGGCGCGGGTGCCCATGGCGTCGGCGCCGGCACCGATCAACAGGTTCACCCCGAGCACGATGCCCTTGAGCTGCAAGGCAATGTACGGCAGCACGCCCACCAGGCAGATCAGTGCGACCACCACCGCCAGGGATTGGGACTTGCCGTAGCGGGCGGCGATGAAGTCGGCGATGGAGGTGATGTTCTCCTGTTTGCTGATCATCACCATTTTCTGCAGGACCCACGGCGCCAGCACCAGCAGCAGGATCGGCCCGAGGTAGATCGGCAGGAATGACCAGAGCTGTTCGGCGGCCTGGCCCACGGCGCCGAAGAACGTCCAACTGGTGCAATACACCGCCAGCGACAGGCTATAGACCCAGGCCCGCACCCGTGGCGGCAGCGGCGTGCTGCGTCGGTCGCCGTAGAAGGCGATGGCGAACATGATGGCCATATAGGCCAGGGCGACAACGGCGATCAGCCCGCTGGACAACGACATGGAAACTCCCCAACAAAGACACCGGGACTTGAGCCCGGCAGGACAGTCTCGCATGCCCGCTCGGGTTCGTCAGTGTCGACCAAGGTCGAGGCGTGGTGGGGTGTCGCAGGTGGGTAATGAGGTGTCTGGGCGGGCCTCATCGCGAGCAAGCTCGCTCCCACATTTGATCTGCTGTGAACACGAAATTTATGTTCGCCTAATACTCAGTGTGGGAGCGAGCTTGCTCGCGATGACGGTGTTACTGACCCAACGCAATATCCACCAACCGATACAACTCCCCAGCCTCCAACGGTGCAGTAGCAAAGAGAATGCGAAAAACCGTCGGTGCCACCACCACATTGATCAGCCACTCGACGCCCGGGTTGGGCTCATCGGGATAGCGGTCCAGGATGATCTGCAACTGACGGCTGATGATCCCTACGCAATACCCTGGGGTGGCGCAGGCCTGGATGTCACGCATCATGTTGCGACCAGGCTCGGAACTCATTTCGTCCAGGTACTGCTCGGCCCAGGCGCGCAGGTCGCCGCGCAAGCTGCCGGTGTCGGCCGGTTCGCCGTCGGGGCGCATGCGGGCGATGGCGACGTCGGCCAGCAGCGCCGGCAGATCGCCCCAGCGCCGGTAGATAGTGGACGGCGTGACCCCGGCGCGCGCAGCGATTTGCGGCACGGTCAGTGTGGCGCGGTCCTGCTCTTGCAGCAGGGCGCGGACCGCCGAATGAATCGATTCCTGGACCCGGGCGCTTCGGCCGCCGGGGCGTAAACCTTCTTTAATAGCCATGTGTCAGACCTTAACACAAAGAATTTGCTTTAAGCGCACACCGGTAGCACACTCCGCAAAAGCAAAAAATTAGCTTTTGCGAATGTTCTTGTGGAGCGTGCTCATGTCCCGTCCAGCTTCGACCCGCGCCAGCCTGATTTTCCTGGCGCTTGCCTTGCTCGGTTTTCTCGCCGCGTCCAGCGCGCCGACGCCGTTGTATCACCTCTATCAGGAACAATTACAGTTTTCCCCAGCCGTTCTGACGCTGATTTTCGGCGTGTACGCCTTCAGCCTGCTGGCGGCCTTGCTGACCGTGGGGTCGCTGTCGGATTACCTGGGCCGCAAGCCGGTGATTTTCGTGGCGCTGTTGCTCAACATACTGGCGATGCTGCTGTTCATCAGTGCCGACAGTGTCGTCTGGTTGATCAGTGCCCGGTTGATCCAGGGGTTCGCCACTGGCATGGCCACCAGTGTATTGGGTGCTGCCTTGCTGGACTTCGACCGTCGCCAAGGTCCGTTGATCACCAGCGTTGCGCCGCTGTTGGGCATGGCGTGCGGGGCGCTGGGCTGTGGCCTGCTGGCCGAGTTCGCACCGTTGCCGTTGCAACTGACCTACTGGCTGCTGCTGGGGTTGTTCCTGGCCCAGGCCGTTTACCTCTGGCGCCTGAAAGAAAGCGTCAGCCCGCAAGCGGGTGCCTGGCAGTCCTTGCGTCCGACCTTGCACGTACCACTCCAGGCGCGGCGGGCCTTGTGGCGGGTCCTGCCATTGGATCTGGCGGCCTGGGCCGTGGGCGGTTTCTACCTGTCACTGGCACCGTCGCTGGTGCGGGCGGCTACCGGATCGACCTCCAATCTGATCGGTGGCGCGCTGGTGGCGGTGTTGACCCTCAGCGGCGCATCAGCCATCTACCTGTTGCGCAACCAGGAGGCCGACACAATATTGCGTCCGTCCGCGAGCCTGTTGGTGATCGGCCTGGCATTGGTGCTGGTGGCGGTGCATGGTGCCAGCTTGCCGTTGTTCTTCGTCGGCACGCTGGTCACTGGTGGCGGTTTCGGCGCCGGGTTCCTGGGGGCGCTGCGCAGTCTCATGCCGCTGGCCTTGCCCCACGAACGGGCCGGCCTGATGTCGGCGTTCTATGTCCTCAGTTACCTGGCCTTCAGCCTGCCGTCGCTGCTGGCGGGGAACCTGACGCGGGTGTTCGGCTTGATCCCGACGACCGATGGGTATGGCGCCGTGTTGATCGTGTTGTGCGTCGCAGCGCTGTGGGGGTTGCGGCAGTCGATCAAAC
Organism: Pseudomonas sp. NFACC13-1; assembly: GCF_900104425.1. Taxonomy (NCBI): domain Bacteria; kingdom Pseudomonadati; phylum Pseudomonadota; class Gammaproteobacteria; order Pseudomonadales; family Pseudomonadaceae; genus Pseudomonas; species Pseudomonas sp. NFACC13-1. The sequence goes on from NZ_FMXV01000025.1 coordinate 80,229, forward strand.
CGCTCAGCGATGGCGTTCGGCCTTGAAACCAGGCATGCAGGTGCCGCAGGCAGTGGGTTAGTCTTGGCACCTCAGTCTTCATTCCGGACGGATCTCTTGAAAATCATCCGCAGTAAATCCTTCACCGGTGACCGTGCCTGGGCGGCGCTGGATATCGCCAACATGAACGGCATCACCACGCGCCTGCACTGGACCGATCAGCCCTACAAATGGCACATCAACGACGGCCAGGAAGTCTTCGTGGTGCTCGATGGGCAAGTGCAGATGTGCTATCGGGAAGACGGTGTTGAAAAGGCGACCTTGCTGGATGCCGGGGATATTTTCTACGCCTCCGTGGGCACCGAGCATGTGGCCAATCCCTTGGGCGAAGCGAGGATTCTGGTGATCGAGACTGAGGGCAGTGTCTGACCTTTATCTGTAAAGTAGATAACAGATAGAGAAATTGCCCGTTATATAGATATTCGATTCGGCTCTAGCATGGTTCCACCTCAACTGAGGACAGGAGTTCGCCATGACATGCTGTGCTGCAAAAAACCGCTTGCGCCCCTTGAGCCATTTGCCCAGGCCGCTGGAGGCCATTCGTCAATTCACGCCTAACTGGTTTGCCGTGGTCATGGGCACCGGTGTGCTGGCGCTGGCCTTGGCGCAATGGCCGACGACGATGCCAGGCCTGCACGCCTTGGGCGAAGGATTGTGGTTGTTCAACACGCTGTTGTTCGTGGTGTTCGCCTTGATGTACACAGCCCGCTGGGTGTTGTTCTTCGACGAAGCACGACGGATTTTCGGTCATTCAACGGTCTCGATGTTTTTCGGCACCATTCCCATGGGGCTGGCGACCCTCATCAACGGCCTTTTACTGTTTGGGCTGCCGCGCTGGGGCGAGGGTGTGGTGGCGGTGGCCGAGGTGCTGTGGTGGATTGACGTAGCGATGTCCTTGGCGTGCGGCGTGCTGATTCCCTTCCTGATGTTCACCCGCCAGGAACACCGGATCGACCAGATGACCGCCGTGTGGCTGTTGCCGGTAGTGGCCGCGGAAGTCGCAGCCGCCAGTGGTGGGCTGTTGGCGCCGCATCTGGCGGACGTTCACTCGCAACTGATCATGCTGGTTACCAGCTACGTGCTCTGGGCCTTTTCCCTGCCGGTGGCGTTCAGCATCCTGACAATCCTGCTGTTGCGCATGGCCCTGCACAAACTGCCGCACGAAAGCATGGCCGCCTCGAGCTGGCTGGCCCTTGGCCCGATCGGCACCGGTGCTCTGGGCATGTTGTTGCTGGGCAATGATGCCCCCCTGATTTTTGCTGCCAATGGCCTGTCTGGCGTGGGCGAGATCGCCGCCGGGCTGGGGCTGGTGGCCGGTATCACGTTATGGGGTTTTGGGTTCTGGTGGATGTTGATGGCGTTGCTGATCACCGCCCGCTATCTACGCGGCGGCATCCCGTTCAACCTTGGCTGGTGGGGCTTTACCTTCCCCTTGGGCGTGTTTGCGCTGACCACATTGAAACTGGCAGACCTGCTGAAACTGGAATTCTTCAGCGTCTTCGGCAGCGTGCTGGTGGCGATGCTGGTTGTGCTGTGGCTGATCGTCGCCCGACGCACGCTGCTGGGCGCCTGGCACGGTGAGTTGTTTGTGTCGCCGTGCATTGCGGAGCTGGCGAAATAATCGTTAAAGACAGGTAATGTGTGGCCTGGATCGAAAAACGTTCATTCCAATAAGCGTCCACGCCACTCAGGAACATGGAAGATGAGTCACCCTTCGCAGTTCACCTTGCTTCGCACGCGGCGTTTCCTGCCGTTCTTCATCACGCAGTCCCTTGGCGCGTTCAACGACAACATTTTCAAGCAGTCGCTGATTCTCGCCATCCTCTACAAATTGACCATCGAGGGGGACCGCTCGATCTGGGTCAACCTCTGCGCGCTGCTGTTTATCCTGCCGTTCTTTCTGTTCTCGGCGCTGGCGGGGCAGTTTGGGGAAAAATTCGCCAAGGATGCGCTGATCCGCCTGATCAAGCTCGGCGAAATCGCCATCATGGCGGTCGGCGCGGTGGGCTTCATGTTCGATCATCTGTGGCTGATGCTGCTGGCGTTGTTCGCCATGGGCACCCATTCGGCGCTGTTCGGTCCGGTGAAGTATTCGATCCTGCCCCAGGCCTTACATGAAGAAGAGTTGGTCGGTGGCAACGGCCTGGTGGAGATGGGGACTTTCCTGGCGATCCTGGCTGGCACCATTGGCGCCGGGATCATGATGTCCTCGGCGCATTACGCCCCCGTCGTCTCGACCGCGATCATCGGCGTGGCCGTGCTCGGTTACCTGGCCAGCCGCGGCATTCCACGCGCAGCGGCGGCCTCGCCGCAAATGCGCCTGAACTGGAACATCTTCAGCCAATCCTGGGCCACCCTGAAGCTGGGTTTGGGGCAAACCCCGGCGGTGTCCCGTTCGATTGTCGGCAACTCCTGGTTCTGGTTCGTCGGGGCGATCTACCTGACGCAGATCCCGGCCTACGCCAAGGAGTGGATGCACGGCGACGAAACCGTGGTGACCTTGATCCTGACGGTGTTCTCGGTGGGCATCGCGTTGGGGTCGATGCTCTGCGAAAGGCTCTCCGGGCGCAAAGTCGAGATCGGCCTGGTGCCGTTCGGCTCGTTCGGGCTCACCGTGTTCGGTCTGCTGCTGTGGTGGCATTCCGGTGGAATTCCCGACAGCGTCGAGGGGCACGGTTGGCTTGAAGTGCTCGGTTTCGGTCACGCCTGGCTGGTGTTGATCGACATCCTTGGCCTGGGTGTGTTCGGTGGCTTCTATATCGTGCCGCTGTACGCGCTGATCCAGTCGCGCACGGTGGAGAACGAACGGGCACGGGTGATCGCCGCCAACAACATTCTCAACGCGTTGTTCATGGTGGTTTCGGCGATTGTCTCCATCGTCTTGTTAAGCCTGGCCAAGCTGTCGATCCCGCATTTGTTCCTGGTGGTGTCGCTGCTCAACATCGGCGTCAACGCCTACATCTTCAAGATCGTCCCCGAGTTCAGCATGCGTTTCATGATCTGGCTGCTGAGCCATTCCATGTACCGCGTGGAGCATCGCAACCTGGAGGCGATACCGGATGAAGGGGCTGCGCTGTTGGTCTGCAACCACGTGTCTTTCGTCGATGCCTTGCTGATCGGTGGTGCGGTACGTCGGCCGATTCGTTTCGTGATGTACTACAAGATCTACAACCTGCCAGTGCTGAATTTCATCTTCCGCACCGCTGGGACCATCCCGATTGCCGGGCGCCAGGAAGACATTCAGATCTACGAAAAAGCCTTCAAGCGAATTGCCCAATACCTGAAGGACGGCGAGCTGGTGTGCATTTTCCCTGAAGGAAAATTGACCGCTGACGGTGAGATCAATGAGTTCAAAAGCGGACTGACACGCATCCTCCAGGAAACCCCGGTGCCGGTGATTCCCCTGGCGCTGCAGGGGCTGTGGGGCAGTTTCTTCAGCCGCGACCCGGCCAAGGGGCTGTTTCGCCGGTTCTGGTCGAGGGTGACGCTGGTGGCGGGTTCGGCGGTCGCGGTAGAGGCGGCAACGCCTTCGAGTTTGCAGGCGTTGGTGGGAGACCTGCGCGGCACCGTCCGCTAAACAAAAAACTGTGGGGCAGAAGGTTTGGGGGATTAAACCTGTGGGGAGCTAGAACTGTGGGAGCAAGGCTTGCCCGCGATAGCGATCGCAAGGACGCCATCGCGAGCAAGCTTTGCTCCCACAGGTTTAATCCTACAGACCTTGCTGCCCTCAGAGGTTTGGTTCCTGCAGGAAAATTCAGGCGCTGACCTTGAGCCCGATCAACCCCGCAACGATCAACGCCACGCTGGCCAGGCGAACCAGCGCCATCGACTCACCAAATAAAATGATCCCGGCGATCACCGTGCCCACGGCACCGACCCCGGTCCAGATCGCATAGGCGGTACCCAGCGGCAGCTCCTTCATGGCAAGGCCGAGCAGGCCGAGGCTGATCGCCATGGCGGCGATGGTCAGAGCTGTGGGGAGAGGGCGGCTGAAGCCGTCGGTGTACTTCAGGCCGACAGCCCAGCCGACTTCGAACAGGCCGGCAAAAAACAGAATGATCCAGGACATCAGACACCTCATCGATGGATGGGGTCGTCCCCGGATTCAAGACTCAATCGAGCGGCGGGGTCGTCCCCGCCCTGGATGGATAGAGTGCCAATGATTGACCACTCGATCAAGTTTGCCTTAGTCAGCGGTTTGCCGGGCGGCCAGAGTTTCGCGGTCTTGCTTTTCGCTCATGCGCCGGAAGTACGTCGAGAGCAAAGCCCCGGAAATGTTGTGCCAGACGCTGAACAGCGCGCTGGGGACCGCCGCCAGCGGCGAGAAATGCGCGCTGGCCAGGGCCGCGCCCAAGCCGGAGTTTTGCATGCCCACTTCCAGTGCCAGGGATTTGCGCTGGGCCAGCGGCAGCTTGAACAGATGCCCGGTGAAGTAGCCCAGCAAAAAACCGAAGCTGTTGTGCAGCATCACCACGGCCATGATCAACAGGCCCGATTCGGCAATTTTTGCCTGGCTGGCGGCGACGACGGCGGTGACGATGATGACGATGCTCACCACCGACACCAACGGCAACACCTCCACGGCATGGCGCACCTTGTTCCCCAGCAACCGCTGTGCCACCACGCCCAGCACGATCGGCAGCAGCACCACTTGCAGGATCGACCAGAACAGCTCCATGAATGACACCGGCAACCAGGCCGAGGCCAGCAACCAGATCAGCGCCGGGGTCAGCAGCGGCGCGAGCAAGGTGGTGACGGCAGCGATGGCCACCGACAGTGCCAGGTCGCCGCGGGCCAGCCAGGTCATGACATTCGACGAGGTGCCGCTTGGGCAGCAGCCCACCAGAATCACGCCGACGGCAATTTCCGGCGGCAGATGGAAAACCTGGCAGAGCAACCACGCCACACCGGGCATGATCACGAAATGGGCGACCACGCCCAGGGCCACGCGCCAGGGATGGCGTGCGACTTCGGCGAAGTCTTCGAGCTTGAGGGTCAGGCCCATGCCGAACATCACCAGGCCGAGCAGCGGCACGATGGCGCTTTTCAGGCCGATGAACCAGGCCGGCTGCAAAAATGCCACGACGGCGAAAATCAGTACCCAGTAAGCGAAGGTATTGCCGACGAAGCGGCTCAATGCAGCCAGTGCGCGCATGACCTGATCCTTATTATTAAGAACATCCAATACTCATGTGGGAGCGAGCTTGCTCGCGATGGCGGAGTGTCAGTCAACATCTCGGTGGCTGTCATACCGTTATCGCGAGCAAGCTCGCTCCCACAAGGTAGCTATCCGCCGGGTTTAGATCCCCTGCGGCATCTCTTCCCCACCCAACGCTTCAACCAGCGCCGGCAGGAACTCGCCGAACGTCAACATCATCAGCGTGAAGCTGGCGTCCAGTTGGCCGAGGGCTTCGTCGCCACCGTCCTGCTCCGCCTGGTCCTGCAGCAGGTCTTCGAACTTCAGGCGCTTGACCACCATCTTGTCGTCGAGCACGAAGGACAGTTTGTCCTGCCAGGCCAGCGACAGCTGCGTCACCACCTTGCCGGTGTTCAAGTGCAGCTGGATTTCGTCGCTGGTCAGGTCCTGGCGCTTGCAGCGCACGATGCCGCCATCTTCGTGGGTGTCGCGCAGTTCGCATTCATCCAGCACGAAGAAATCGTCCGCGGCTTTCTGGGTCTTGACCCAGTCGGTCATGGTGGCGGTCGGGGCCATCTTGACCGTCAGCGGGCGCACTGGCAGTGAGCCGATGACTTCGCGCAGGGTGGACAGCAGGTCTTCGGCGCGTTTCGGGCTGGCCGAGTTCACCAGGATCAGGCCCTGTTTCGGCGCGATGGCGGCGAAGGTGGACGAGCGACGGATGAAGGCGCGGGGCAGGAACGCCTGGATGATTTCATCCTTGAGCTGGTCCCGTTCCTTTTTATAGACCTTGCGCATTTGCTCGGCTTCGATCTCTTCGACCTTTTCCTTCAGGGCATCGCGCACGACGCTACCCGGCAGGATGCGTTCTTCCTTGCGCGCGGCGATCAGCAGGAAATCCTGGCTGACATGCACCAATGGCGCGTCTTCGCCTTTGCCAAACGGCGCGACGAAACCGTAAGTGGTCAACTCCTGGCTTGCACATGGACGCGCCAGTTTGCTGGCCAGTGCAGTTTCCAACGCCTCGGCATCAAAAGGCAGATCTTGGGTCAGGCGATAGATAAGCAGGTTTTTGAACCACATGGGGTGAGTCTCTCCTTTATACAAAGGGGGGCATTATTCTCTTCGCGGCGCCATAGGCCAACCCTTCGCTAAGCCTTTGGAAGGCCTGAAAAAATTAATTTAAAAAGTGCTTGCCAGCTTAAAGAGTGCTCCGTAGAATGCGCGCCACACCGAAAGCGAAGGGTGATTAGCTCAGCTGGGAGAGCGTCTGCCTTACAAGCAGAATGTCGGCGGTTCGATCCCGTCATCACCCACCATTCGTTCAACGTGTTACGCGCAGCGGTAGTTCAGTCGGTTAGAATACCGGCCTGTCACGCCGGGGGTCGCGGGTTCGAGTCCCGTCCGCTGCGCCATATTCGGTTACCTGGAACACTGAACGCCAGGTCACCACGGAAAGCCCGCTAATGCGGGCTTTTTGCTGTTTGCAGTTACCGCGGTGTGTGTCGATCATGTTTTTTGCTGAATTTTCCAATTAAATCAGCACGTTACTAAAAACTGTGAGAGAATGCGCCCCGCATCGAAAGTGAAGGGTGATTAGCTCAGCTGGGAGAGCGTCTGCCTTACAAGCAGAATGTCGGCGGTTCGATCCCGTCATCACCCACCAAGCTTTCAATGTTACGCGCAGCGGTAGTTCAGTCGGTTAGAATACCGGCCTGTCACGCCGGGGGTCGCGGGTTCGAGTCCCGTCCGCTGCGCCATCTTCGGTTTCCTGGCCCGCTGAACGCCAGGTCACCACAAAAAGCCCGCTCAATGAGCGGGCTTTTTGTTGCCTGTCATTTGGCCGTTGCTACTGCTCGGCATTGCGGCTGTGGCGGTAATCGCTGACCGCCTCATACACCGCCTTGCGCAGGCGATTGATGCCGCCGAGGGGGCGGTGTGCCTCGATGCCGAACCACGGGTTGAACGACTGGTTGTCGCAAGCCAGGTTCAGCTTGGGCGTGTCGAAATCCTGGGCCGGCACCTTGATGTGCGCCACGGTCTCGAACGGTGCATCACTTTCCTGCCATTCAATACTGGTGTCTTCGATCGGCATGTACTTGCTCGGATCCTGCCGTTGGATCTGCAGGACGAAACACGCTGGCACGCGGTCTGTGGATAACTGCTGATTCAACGCGCTACGCAGAAAGTTCGGCAGGTCCTGGTTCTGAGGGGGCAGGGTATAGCTTGGGCAGCTATCCGGGTCCGGCGCGACGCGAAACTTGGCATTGGCTTCGCCGAATTTGTAAGGCGATACCGAGAAATAAGTGGTCTGGGTCGGACTGGCCGGAGCCGGCGAGAGGGTCGCCAAGGCAATGAACAGATGACGAACCTGCCACGTGCGCGGATCCAGGCTCGGAAAGAACGCCATCGCCTTCTTCCCGTCAGCCTGGGCGGCCACATTCTGACGGTACTCGGCGACATCACTGACAAAGAAGTTCGGATGATTGAACATCACGAAATCCTGCTCGCCCTGTGATTGCCGATCAACAAGCAGTTGTTTGCCCGGTACGTTCAGCAGCTTGATCGCCATCCCCCGTGCATCGCGCAGGCTGTCGAATTGCGGATAAGCGTTGCCGTTGGACAGGCGTATCGTGGCCTGCCAAGTCTTGCCCGGTTCGGCAAACACGCCTTGGCGCAACGGCGCCGGCAGGTCGCTCGGCACCTGGACTTCGGCCATGACGCAACCGTGGGCCTTGGCATGGGCGTCGCGCAGGTAACGCGTGCCTTCGCGGTGCTGATCGACGATGCGGATCGCGGTCTGGATGATGTCCTGGGTCATGGCAGCTTCGCCGGGTGCGATCTGTTCCTTGTCCGGGACCGGTCCCTTGTGCTGCCAGGCAAACCAGGCCGTGGACAGGGCCCAGCCGAGCAACCCGATACCCAGCAGCCACAAGAGCGTCTTGCCCAAAAAGGCGCCGAGGCGCAGCCAGAGGGTGATCAACATGCCAACATCCTTTTACCGGTGAGGTTCATCATTACAGCTGCGACTCCAGTGGCCCGCCCAGCACTTTCAAATACTCCAGCAAGGCCCAGCGCTCCTGCGGTTGCAGCAAGCGGCCAATGACGCCGTTACCGCGTTCGCCGGCGCGGAACTCATGGCCGCTGTTGTGATTGCCGGTAATCCGGGTGTCGAAGATAAAGCCGTTGGTGAACGCTTCGGTGCGATAGCCCAGGTGGCGTGGGTCGTATTCGAAGTTGCCCTTATAGAACGTGGTCGCCCGCTCGTCCTGGGGCGACAGCAACTGATAGATCGTCGGCACCGAGCCGTTGTGCAGGAACGGTGGGGTGGCCCAGACACCCGCCAGTGGCCGGGCCTTGTAGGCGCGCAGTTCACGCACGCCAATGGGCAGGCCGAAACCGTCCAGGGCCGGGCGTTCGACGGGGGTGACACCGGCGTCGCGGTAGGCGCGGTTTTCGACGAAGGCGGTGACGTAGGCCAGGCCTTTGGCGACCGAAAGCTGACTCAGGTCCAGCGGCTCCGTCGGGGTCGGGTGCAGTTGCACGTCCAACTTCGCCAGTTCGGCCGGGTCCCACTGCAGGCTGGTCAGGTCGAAGCGGTGGTCGGCGATGTTATTGGCGGTGCCCGGGTCGGTGCCGATCACCTGCACAGGCAGCATGTGCAATTGCTGCACCGGCCTGTCAGGCCCCTGGACCACCTTGGGCACATGGCAGCCGGCGCAGTTTTCGGTGAACAGGGCCCGGCCCTTGGCGGCCAAGGGTTTATCGATCGCGCCCAGCAATGCTTCCGGCCACACGGGCGGCTTGAGCAGTTGCAGGGTTTCTTCGATCTTGTTCAAGTCGCGCACGCGCACGCTGGAAGGGTATCGCGCATCGCCCTGCAGCGGTTTGCCCTGGGCGTCGAAGAAGTTCAGCGTGGCACCGACCCCCAGCGCTTCACCGACGTTGCGGGCCATCGGTTGCTGGGCCGATCCGTTCCATTGCACCCAGTCGAAGGTCCATATTTCCCACAACTGCGGGTAATCCACTGGAGCGTTGGCGATCCGGTAGTTTTCCGCCGAAATGGCGTCGCCGAAGCTGGCATTGGCGATGCGACCGAAGGCGTCGGTACGCCCGGGGCCTTCTTCGGTGGGGTAGAGGCCGCGGTGGGTATCATTCCAGGCCACCCGCAGGAACGTGTCCAGGGAAGTCTTGAAGGCCTTGCGCAGCGCTTCGTGGCGGGCGTCGTAGTCCTTGCCCAGTACCTGGCGGGCGAAGCGTTCGAATTTCCAAGGGTTGTAGTAGGTAGACGCCAGACTGGCGACCAATGCCTGTCCGAAACTGCCCCCACGTAGCGTAGGAACACTAGAAGGCAGTACGTGCTGGGCCGAGCCGCCGTCGATGCGTATGGCTTGGCCCTTGAAGTGCAATTCGCCGGTATGACACGCCGCGCAGGTGATATCCAGGAACTGCTCGGTGCTGCCCGGGTTCTGGTGTCGGGCGAACCCTACTGGCAAGTTGCCGGGGTTTTCAGGCGAGGCTTTCTGCGCCGGATCGATCAGGAAGCCGAAGCGCGCCAGGTACTCCGGCGAAGCGAAGCGTTGTTGCGAAAAAGGCAACTCGAGGGCGGTGAACCAGTCGTAGCGCAGGCCTTTGACCTGGGTGCCCTGGGGTGTGAAGTAATACGTCTGGCGTTCGGCGGCGCTCCATTGATCCAGATAGTGCACCTGTTCGACGGGCGTGTAGAACGGCAAGCGAGGATTGGCGACGTAATAAAGCACCACGGCAACGGTGACGATCAGCAGCGCGAGGAGCAGCAAGAAAACGCGAGAGAGAAGGCGCACGGTAACGTCCTTGTTTTTTTGATAAGCCCTTATGCCTCAGTGCTGCGCGGCGGGCAAGTGGCCATTACCCTTGGCCTGTGGGAGAGGGGCAATGTGTCCCTGTACGTAACGGATGACAGAGGCTTCATTTGCCCAAGATTAAAAAGCGTTTGCGGTCCTGAACTTATCATCTCTTTGCGGCTCACATGCCGGTAGCCATTGGTCGTGGCCGCCTGATAAGCTCGCGGCTTTATTCGATTGCCCTTTAGGCGCATGAACAAGGAAATAGCATGAAACAGCATCGGTTGGCGGCGGCGGTGGCCCTGGTTGGCCTGGTACTCGCGGGTTGCGACTCGCAGACCAGCGTAGAGCTGAAAACCCCGGCGCAGAAAGCTTCCTACGGTATTGGCCTGAACATGGGCAAGAGCCTGGCTCAGGAAGGCATGGATGACCTGGACTCCAAAGCGGTCGCCCAGGGCATCGAAGATGCCGTCGGCAAGAAAGAACAGAAGCTGAAAGACGAAGAACTGGTCGAAGCCTTTGCCGCGCTGCAAAAGCGTGCCGAAGAGCGCATGGCCAAGATGAGCGAAGAGTCGGCAGCCGCTGGCAAGAAATTCCTCGAGGAAAACGGCAAGAAAGCCGGTGTTACCACCACCGCTTCCGGCCTGCAGTACGAAGTGGTCAAGAAAGCCGATGGCCCACAGCCTAAGCCGACCGACGTAGTGACCGTTCACTACACCGGCAAGCTGACCAACGGCACCGTGTTCGACAGCTCCGTCGAGCGTGGCAGCCCGATTGACCTGCCGGTCAGCGGCGTGATTCCGGGTTGGGTCGAAGGCCTGCAACTGATGCACGTCGGCGAGAAGTACAAGCTGTACATCCCGAGCGACCTGGCCTACGGCGCCCAGAGCCCGAGCCCGGCGATCCCGGCCAACTCGGTCCTGGTGTTCGACCTGGAACTGCTGGCGATCAAGGATCCGGCAAAAGAAGACGCAGCCAAGTAATCGCGTCTGCTATAACGACAACGCCTCGCTCATGCGGGGCGTTGTCGCATCTGGGCTTCGGCGAATGGCAAAAAAACCGAACGCACGGGGCAGGCTACAGTCATAGGCAATACAGGCGCTGTGCTAGACGCAGTCAGCCGGTCAAGTCAATGAAATATTGGGTTTTTTTATGTGAGTAAAAAACGCCCGATCTAAGCCGGGGCCTTATGAAACGGGGGCTTCAGCGGTGAAATGCAGCTCTGTTCACAAGGTTATCCACAATTTGTGTGGATAACATTTCAGTGGGAGAAAAAATGAAGGCCCCGTGGAATTTTGCGCGATTTCTGCCCTTGGCAGGCCGCCTGCTGGCCCGCGGTCGATTACCGACGTTGCTCTTTGCCGTCGCCAGCAAAGGTGCCCGGGAGGGCGGACGGCTGGGCAAGCTCAAGGAGGACCTGCGCCTGTTGCAGGCCTTGTGCCTGGCTTACTGGCGGGGCGAATACCGTGCGGTCAGCGCCAAGTCGATGCTGTCGGTGGTGGCGGGGCTCATGTATTTCCTCAGTCCCCTGGACGCGATTCCGGATATCTTGCCGATGTTTGGCATGTTCGACGATATCGCAGTGCTGGCATGGGTCATGAAAACCCTCGACGTCGAACTCGAGGCATTCCGCGCCTGGCGTTATCGGCAGTCTCCCGAGAAACTGGCTCAAGTCGAAAGGCTTCCCGATACCCCGGAACAACTCCAGCTCCAAGGGCAGAAAAAGCCCTGATCCCCAGAGAATTCATCACCCCGCGACCTTAGCCAGCATTTAGGATTACACTTCCAAGGAAAAAGGCTGACTCGCTAAGTGTTGTTGTCCTACGGGGTAGACATGGATATTCAAATAATCACACGTGATGGAGAGCCCGAGTACGCGGTTTTGCCGTGGGATCAGTACCAAGCGTTGTTGAAGGCAGCAGGCATCGATCAAGCTCCGCCGCGCGAAGCGACAGTCCGTCACGCGGCGGCACCCGGCCAGGTTCTCCCTGGCCTGGATCAGTTACGCAGTTTGCGCGAAGGGAAGGGCATCGCCATCGAGGCGCTGGCCCGCACGGTAGGTATCAGCCCGTCTTATCTGGCCTTGATCGAGAGCGGCGAGCGACAGCCCGATGCCGCGATTCGGCGCAGTCTGGCCTGGGAGTTGACGGTGCCGGGTTGGAGGGAAGAATCGTGAGCGTACGCATCAGTCGGCAGCATTGGGATGGGTTGTTGGGTGAATTGGACCAGGCGCGTCGCCAGCGCCATTTATTGACTTATCGCGCCTTGCTGGAGCGCCTGCAGCTCCCCAGTCCTGCCATGCAGACCTTGACCGCGGCCCTTGAACACCTGGCGGCGCTGGACGCCCGGGCAGAACAGCCGCTGCGCAGTTCCCTGGTGATCAGCCAAGGTGCGAGCCGGTTGCCGCGCACGGGGTTCTTCGAATGCGTTGAGCGCCTGGGCCGTTTTTCCGGGCCTTCCGATGGGGTGGCCGCCGCCTCCTGGCACGCTTCGGAAGTGGTCCGGGTGTTTGAATACGAATACCCCGAGTCGGCGGAGGCCTGAGTGCTCTGGCGACTCAAGGCGCGGATCGGTTATTGGCTGGCGCGCCGGTTGTTTCACTGGTCCTGGTTCGTCCGCCAGGCGCGTGGCTGGGCCTGGCTCGAGGGCCAATTCTCGCGCATGGCGAACCTGGGCGACGTCGGTGCGCAAAGTTTCTATGGGCATATCCTCACGTTTCGCGGCCAAGGGCTGGGTGCCCGTGAAGAAGGGGTTCGCCTGCTGCGGCTGGCGGCACTGGCGGGTGATGGCAAGGCGGCCTACCAGGTCGGCGTGATCAGCCTGGCCGGTACAACCAGCAAGGCGCCGGACCCGGTCGAAGCGGCCCGTTGGTGGACCCTGGCGGCGAAAGCCGGGCATCCGTTGGCCGAGGTCAAGCTCAAGGCACTCGAAGCTCGCGACCGCTAGCGTTATCCACAGGCTATTCGTGACGAAGTCGGGCGGATTTAGCGAATCGCCCTACATCCTTTGTCCCGTTCCCCTGACTTAATTCCCCCGTCATCCCCGGCACAGTCTCGCGCTCCCCGAGTGCTGCGAGACGCTGCCCATGTTCGACCGTTTTTTCCTGCCGGCCCTTGAGCGAGCCCTGTCCTGATGGAGCAGGTGAACCGTATCGAGCAGGAACTCGATAGTTTCAAGGACACCCTGGCGGTCTACCGCGAGCAACTTGAGGGCTGGTACAGCCGGGCGGCGGACCGGGCCAGCCACGCGGCCGACTTGCCCTCGCTGATGGGCATGGAACGGCTGATCCGCTTCGGCGACAGCACCACCGTCGTCAGCAGTGGTGACGATGATTTCCTCTCCACGGTCGTCCAGTGCCCCCTGGGTGGGGTGATGACGATCGAGAGCAAGTTCGAGTCGGTGTACGACATCCCGCTGGGCGACATCGTGGTGGATGTGGTGGCGGTGAACAGCGGCAAGGTCACGCCGGTGACCCTGGACGCCCAGGGGCTCGGGACTTTCGAGGGGGAGGCGGGCCAGTCCTATCGGGTCCATGTCCAGGGCGAGGTGTCTCCCGGACAGATCGAAAAGCTGTTTTCTTCCTACGATGGCTTGACTCGGGATCTGACGGACTGGCTACGGGGTGAGTGGCAAGGCTTCAAGCCGCGATGGGCCCGGCAGTCCTTGGCGACATCGGCGGCTGCGGTGGGGAACGGGTTGCTCGCCGGCAGTTGGGCGGTGATCGAGGGGGTGTGGGACAGCATCAGCCTACTGTCGGACATCCTCAAGGATCCTGGTCGGTTTGCAGAGCGGTTGGGCGAAAGCGCCAGGCAGTTGGAGGACCTGGCTGAAAAAACGCCGCAACTGATGGCCAGGCTGCAACTGCTGGCCAGCGACGAAGCGGCGCTGTGCCTGTTGGTGCGCACCGCCAGCCTCTGGCTGGAGATGCTGCCGCCCAGCGAAGTCGCCGGCGAAACGGCCGAAGCACTCTCGACCGTGGTGGTGCAGTGCGTGATCGACTTGCTGATCGGCGTGGTCTTGACCTTTACCGGGGCGGGGGCCGGGATCGCCTACCTGTCGATGCGGTTGGCCAGGCACGGCGCAACCCTGCTGAACGCCATGCATCGTTTCGTCAAGGCGATCTTCGCGGTGGTCAACGGCTTCATGGCCTACGTGGACCGCTACAAAACCGTGGCGGCGCGCGGCGTCGCGGCGGGAATAAAAAAAGGCCGTATGCAACTGCGCTGGGATGCGCAGCGCAACACCACGCTGAAAAAACACGAACCCCACGACGACGCCCCGGCCCAATCGAAAAACCCCAACGGCGACAGCGCCGACACTGCGGCCCAGACCCAGACCAGCGGCTGCCCGGTGTCGATGGTCACCGGCGAAGAACTGCTGACCCTGGACGACGGCACCCTCGACGGGCGCTTGCCGTTCGTCTTCACCCGGCTGTACCGCACCAGCGCCGTCGCCCTGGACGTCGGCCTCGGGCGCGGCTGGAGCCATGGCCTGGCCCATCGCCTGGAGCTCAAGGGCGAGCAGGTCACCTGGGTCGACCAGGAAAACCGCCGCACGATCTTTCCGTTGCCCACCACCCAGCGTCCGGCGATCCACAACAGCCTGGCCCGGGCGGCGATC
>NZ_FMXV01000032.1:0-68586 GCF_900104425.1 Pseudomonas sp. NFACC13-1
GCCCTGGGGTACCTGAACCAACCGCGACTGAGCGAAGAACGCTTCGTCGCCAACCCCTTCAGCCAGGCGCCCGGGGCACGCTTGTACCGCACCGGCGACCTGGTGCGCTGGCGCGCCGACGGCGTGCTGCTGTTCCTGGGGCGCAATGATTTCCAGGTGAAGATCCGTGGCTTTCGCATCGAGTTGGGGGAAATCGAAACCCAACTCAAGGCCTTGCCGGGAATCAGCGAGGCGGTGGTGCTGGCCGATGCCCAGCAACGCCTGCTGGCCTACTTCAGCGCCACCGAGACGCACGAGCCCAACGCCCTGCGCGCCCGCCTGGCGGCCGTGCTGCCGGACTACATGCTGCCGGCGGCTTTCGTCCAGGTGGAAGGTTTCGCGCTGACCGCCAACGGCAAGCTCGACCGCCACGCCCTGCCCGAACCCGACGAACAGCATTTCGCCCTGCACCGCTACGAAGCGCCCCGAGGACCAGTGGAAACCCGCCTCGCCGAGCTGTGGGCCGAGGTCCTCGGGGTACCGCGGGTCGGTCGGCAAGACAACTTCTTCGCTCTCGGCGGGCATTCGTTGCTGGCGGTGCAACTGGTGGAACAGCTGCGGGTACAGGGCTGGCCGCTGGACGTACGCACGCTGTTCGGCGCCCCCAGTGTCGCCGCGCTCGCCGACTGCCTGGCACAGCGTCCGGCGCTCCCGGGGCTTGAGCTTGCATCACCGCAGGCCGCGATACCCCCTGGCTGCAGTCGTATCGTCCCTGAGCTGCTGCCCTTGGTGGAACTGACCCAGGCGCAGATCGACGCCATCGTGGCCCAGGTCGAGGGTGGCGCCGCCAACGTGCAGGACATCTACCCCCTGGCGCCTCTGCAAGAAGGCTTGTTCTTCCACTACCTGCTGCAGGAAGAAGGCGACACCTACCTGTTGCACACCACCCTGGCCTTCGACGACGAAGCCGGCCTGGACGGTTTTTGCCAGGCGCTGCAACAGGTCATCGCCCGCCACGACATCCTGCGTACCGCCCTGGCCTGGGAAGGCCTGGAACAACCGGTGCAGGTCGTCTGGCGTGACGCGCCGCTGCCCATCGAGGTGCTGCCTATCACCGAGGTCGACGCGCTCGCCCAGTTGCAGGCGCACACCCATCCACGGCAGCGCCGCCTGGATATCCGCCAGGCGCCGCTGCTGCGGGTCGTCAAGGCCTTCGACGCCGCCGGGCAACGCTGGCTGCTGCAAGTGCTGCACCATCACCTGGTGCTGGACCACACCACCTTGGAGCGGATGGTCGAGGAAATCGTGCTGATTCAGCAGGGTCGCGCCGCGCAACTACGCGAGCCGGTGCCGTTCCGGGCCTTCGTCGCCCACGCCCGACACGGCCAGGACAGCGCCCGCCAACAACGGTTTTTCGAAGCCATGCTGGCGGACGTCAGCGAACCCACCGCGCCGTTCGGCCTGCTGGACGTGCAGAATACCGGTGCACTGGACGAAGCCCGCGGCGTCCTCGACCCGACGCTGGCGCTGGCCCTGCGGCAAACGGCACGCCGCCACCAGGTGAGCGTCGCCAGCCTGTTCCACCTGGCCATGGCGTTGGTATTGGGCAAGGCCACGGGCCGCGCCGACGTGGTGTTCGGCACCGTGTTGCTGGGTCGTCTGCAGGGGATCGAGGGGGCTGACCAGGCCTTGGGGGTGTTCATCAACACCCTGCCGCTGCGCATCGGCTTCGCGCAGACCTCGGTAATCGACAGCCTGCAGCAAACCCATCAGGCGCTGCTAGGCCTGATCGAGCACGAGCACGCGCCGCTGGCGCTGGCGCAGCGCTGCAGTGGCGTGCCGGCGGGGACGCCGCTGTTTTGCGCGTTGCTGAATTTTCGCTACAGCCTGGAGGACACGCCTCACCAGAGCGTCACCGGCATGCAGGTGCTGAGCACCGCCGAGCGCACGAACTACCCCTTCACCTTCTCGGTGGACGACCTCGGCCAGGGCTTTGGCATCACCGCACAGATTGCCGGTTCGGTGGGTGCGCAGCGGGCGCGGGGGTTCCTGGAACAAGCCCTCGCCAGCCTGGTGCAAGCCCTGGACAGTAGCCCACAACGTCTGGCCCGGACCCTGGATGTGCTGCCGCCAGCGGAACTCGCGCAACTGGACCGGTTCAACGCCACGGCGCGTCCCCAGCCCCAGCGTGCCCTGCTCCACGAGCACTTCGAGGCCCAGGCCCGGCAGACCCCGCAGGCCCTGGCAGTGCACTGCAAAGGCCGCCGGCTCAGCTACGCCGAGCTCGACCGCCAGGCCAATCACCTGGCGCGGCGCCTGCAAGCGCTGGGCGTCGGACCAGAGGCGCGGGTCGGCATCCATCTGCGCCGCACTCCGGAACTGATCGTCGCCCTGCTCGCCGTGCTCAAGGCCGGCGGTGCCTACGTGCCGCTGGACCCGACCTATCCGGCGCAGCGCCTGGCCTACATGCTCGACGACAGCGCCCCACTGGCGGTGCTGACCCTGGCCGACGCGCCGCTGGAACTGACGCTGGCCGACGATTGCCACCGCGTGAACATCGATGAAGTGCTGCGCGGCAGCGAAACCGCGACCAGCGACGGGCCGCTGGCCCTAGGGCTGGAAGGCCAACATCTGGCCTACATGATCTATACCTCAGGCTCCACCGGACAACCCAAGGGGGTGATGATCGAACACCGCAACGCGCGCAATTTCCTCGACTGGGCGCTGGGCAGTTTCACGCCGCAAGTGCTCAGCCAGAGCCTGTTCAGCACCTCGATCAACTTCGATCTGTCGGTATTCGAATGCTTCGCGCCGCTGTCCTGCGGCGGCACCCTGGAGCTGGTGGACGATGCCCTCGCCCTGCTCGACCAGCGTCCGGAGCTGAGCCTGCTCAATACGGTGCCCTCGGCCCTCGATGCGCTGTTGCGCGCAGAAGCCCTGGCGGGCTCGTTGGAGAACGTCAACCTGGCTGGCGAGGCGCTGCCCCGGACCCTAGTGCAGCGTCTGTTCGAGCAGAGCCGCGTGCGTCAGGTCAACAACCTCTATGGCCCGACCGAGACCACGGTCTACTCGACCTGGGCGGCGATGGACCGCGAAGTCGGCTTCGTCCCACACATCGGCCGCCCCATCGACAACACCCAAGTGCACGTCCTCGATGACGCCATGCAGCGGTTGCCCGTGGGCGTGCCGGGCGAGCTGTACATTGGCGGTGCTGGCGTTGGACGCGGCTACCATCGGCGGCCCGACCTGACCCGTGAACGCTTCCTCGCCGACCCCTTCAGCGACCAGCCCGGGGCGCGACTGTACCGCACCGGCGACCTGGGCTTCTGGGATGCCCAGGGCCAGCTCCACTACCTGGGGCGCAATGACTTCCAGGTCAAGATCCGCGGCTTCCGCATCGAACTGGGGGAGATCGAAAGCGCCCTGTTGGCGCTGCCGCAAGTGGCCACGGCGGCAGTCCTGGCGGTCCCGCGCAATGGCCGCGAGCCGGCGCTGGTGGCTTACGCCGTGGCCAGTCCTGGCCACGGGCCGTTGGCGCTGGCGGCCCTGCGCGACGCCCTGGCGAACCGACTGCCGGGCTATATGGTACCGGCGGTCATCCTGCCGCTGGACGCGCTGCCGCTGACACCCAACGGCAAACTCGACCGCGGCGCCCTGCCACTGCCCGGTGAAGAGGCCTGGAGCAGCCAGGCCTACGAAGCTCCGCGGGGTGAGCAGGAAACCCTCATGGCCGCCATCTGGCGCGACCTGCTGGGGGTCGCCCGGGTCGGCCGGCACGACAATTTCTTCGAATTGGGCGGCCATTCACTGCTGGCGGTGCAATGGGTCTCGCGGGTGCGCCAGCGCCTGGGCCTGGAATTGCCCCTGGCGACCCTGTACGCGAACCCGACCGTTGCAGCCCTGGCCCCGCTGATGGCGGGCGCGGCGCGCTCTGCCCTGACGGCGATCCCGGTATTGCCGGACACTGCCGAACGGCCGCTGTCGTTCGCCCAACAGCGGCTGTGGTTCATCAGCCGCCTGGACGCCCAGGCGAGCGCCGCCTACCACATCAGCGGCGCCCTGGCCCTGGATGGCGAACTCGACGAAGCCGCCCTGGACCAGGCCCTGACCCGGATCGTCGAGCGCCATGCGGTGCTGCGCACCCGGTTCGTTGAACAGGACGGTGAAGTCCGGCAGGTCATCGAGCCAGGGCCGCGCTGGGGATCCTCGCGCCTGACCCTGGAAGCCAACGACGACGCCGGCCTGCGGGCGGCCCTGGCCACCGAAGCGGCACAACCGTTCAACCTGAGCGAAGGGCCCTTGCTACGGGCTCTACTGGTGCGACAGCAGGGCCAGCGCCATGTGCTGCACCTGACCTTGCACCACATCATCGCCGACGGCTGGTCCATCGGCGTGCTGGTGGACGAACTGTCGGCCCTCTATAAGGCCTTTCGCCGGCGCACCCCGGACCCGCTGCCGGCCCTGGCGATCCAGTACGCCGACTATGCCGCCTGGCAACGCCAGTGGCTGGCCGGCGAGCGCGGTGCCGAACAGCTGGCCTACTGGCTCGCGCACCTGCGCGACGCACCGGCACGCATCGACCTGCCCAGCGACCGGCCGCGGCCGCCGCGCCAGGACTTCAGTGGCGCGCGCCTGGCGGTCGCCCTCGATGAATCCACCAGCGCCGCGCTCAAGGAACTGGGCCGGCGCCACGGCTCCTCGCTGTACATGACCCTGTTGGCCGCCTGGGCCGTGGTGGTCGGGCGCCTGGCCGGGCAGGAGCAGGTAGTGATCGGGACACCCGTGGCCAACCGCACCCGTGCTGAAGTCGAACCCCTGATCGGCTTTTTCGTCAACACCCAGGCGCTGTGCGTCGACCTGCGCGGGGAACCGGACGTTGGCCAATTGCTGGCCCAGGTCCGCGAGCACGCCTTGGGGGCCCAGGCGCACCAGGACGTGCCGTTCGAGCATGTGGTGGAAGCGCTCAATCCGCCGCGCACCTTGGCCCACAGTCCAGTGTTCCAACTCATGTTCGCCTGGCAGAACGCGCCGCGCGGATCCCTGGACCTCGATGGCCTGAGCCTGACCAGTGTCGCCGGCGAGCAGATCACCGCGCCGTTCGACCTGTCCCTGGAGCTGTACGAGGCCGATGGACGCATCCTCGGAGGACTGAACTACGCCACCGCGTTGTTCGATCCCGCCAGTGTGCAACGGCATTGGGGCTACCTGGCCAATGTGCTGCGCCAACTGTGCCTGGACGACCGCCAGCCAGTGGCGCGCCTGTCGCTGGTGGACGACCTGGAGCGCGAGCGCCTGTGGCACCAGCTCAATCCGGTCCCGACGCCGTTCCCCGAAGCTGGCTGGGTCCACCGGCCGTTCGAACGGCAAGCCCGGCAGCAGCCCGAGGCCCTTGCCGTGGAGCTGCATGGACGCGGTTTGAGCTATGGCGAACTCGATCGCCAGGCCAGCCACCTCGCCGCGCAGTTGTTGGAGCTGGGCGCAGGCCCGGGCCAACGGATCGCCATCCACCTGCCCCGCAGCCTGGAAATGATTTTGGCCCTGTTGGCCACGCTCAAGACCGGCGCGGCCTACGTGCCCCTGGATCCGAGCCAGCCCATCGCCCGCCGGCAGGCTATCGTCGACGATTGCCAACCCTGCCTGCTGCTCTGGGATGCCCAGCGCGTCGAGACCCTGAGGCTCGGCGAGCGCTGCCGGGCGCTGTCGGTTCGCCTGGCGGCCACCGTGGGTCCGGCGTCCGTCCTGCCGGAACTGGCGCCGCCGCGGCCGGATGACCTGGCCTACGTCATGTACACCTCCGGCTCCACCGGAACGCCCAAGGGCGTCGCCATGGGTCACCTGGCCTTGGGCAACCTGTTGGCCTGGCAGGCCGCCCAGGCGCTGCCCGGTCCGGCGCGGACCCTGCAATTCGCCGCGCAGGGCTTCGACGTGGCGTTCCAGGAGATTTTCTCCACCTTGGGCACCGGGGGCACCCTGGTGCTGCTGGACGAGAACCAGCGCCTGGACCTCGCCGGCCTGCCCCAATGGCTGGCGCAGGCGCGGATCGAGCGGCTGTTCCTGCCCTACATCGCCCTGGCGACCCTGGCCGACGGTTGGGCCGAGGCGCCGCTGGCGTTGCCGATGCTGCGGGACGTGATCGTCGCCGGCGAAGCGCTGCGCATCAACGGCGCCCTGCGCGCGCTGTTCGAAGCTCATCCCCAGGCCCGTCTGCACAACCACTATGGCCCCACCGAAACCCACGTGGTTTGCACCCACACCCTGTCCGGCGACCCTGCGCTCTGGCCGGACTTGCCAGTGATCGGCCGGCCGATCGCCAATACCCAGGTGTGCCTGTTGGACGGCACCGGTCAATGGGTACCCCAGGGCGCCGCCGGCGAACTGCATGTCGCCGGCGTGGCCCTGGCCCAGGGTTACCTGAACCGGGCGCAGTTGACCGCCGAGCGTTTCATCGAGCACCCTTTCGACACCACCCCCGGCGCGCGACTGTACAAGACCGGCGACCTCGCACGCTGGACCGCCGAGGGCACCCTGCAGTACCTGGGGCGCAACGATTCCCAGGTCAAGATCCGCGGTTACCGGGTCGAACTGGCCGAAGTGGAAAGTCGCCTCGATCAGTTGCCCGGCCTGCGCGAATCAGTGGTGATCGTTCTGCCGGGCGACAGCGGTCAGGCGCGTTTGGTGGCCTATTACAGCGCCAGCGAGACTCTCTCGCCGCTGACCCTGCGCAGCCAACTGAGCGAGCGCCTGCCCGAGTACATGCTGCCCAGTGCCTTCGTGCAACTGCCGGCACTGCCGATCACTGCCAATGGCAAGGTCGACCGTCAGCGCTTGCCGGCGCCTCCCGCCGATGCGTTCGCCCAGGGTCAATACAGCGCGCCCCAGGGCGAACTGGAAACCACCCTGGCAGCGATCTGGTGCGAATTGCTCGGGGTCGAGACAGTGGGTCGTGACGATGATTTTTTCGCCCTGGGTGGGCACTCGTTGCTGGCGTTGCGCTTGCTGGCCAAGGTGCGCCATCGACTGGGCCTGGAAATGCCGCTCTCGGCGGTCTTCGCCCAGCCACGCCTGCACGCGCTCGCCGCCGCCCTGGGTAACGCCGGGCGCAGCCGCCTGGGGCCGCTGCTGGCCAGTGACCGCAGTCAGCCGCTGCCGCTGTCGTTCGCTCAACAGAACCTCTGGCTGATCCAGCAGCTCAATCCGGATTCCACCGCAGCCTTCAACATGCCCGCAGGCCTGCGTTTGCGCGGGCACCTGGATATCGACGCGCTGCGCAGGTCGCTGGAGCGCATCGTCGCGCGGCATGAAAGCCTGCGTACCCGCTTCGTCAGTGTGGCGGGACAGGCGCGCCAAGTGATCGATTTGCCCCGGGCGCTGGCCCTGCCGACCCTGGACCTGAGCGCCTCCGGCGCGACAGACTGGCAATCGATCTGCGCCGAGGAAGCCGCTCGGCCGTTCGACCTCACCCGCCAATGGCCGATCCGCGCCAGCCTGCTGCGTCTGGACCACGACGACCACGTCGTCCTCGTCACGCTGCACCACCTGGTCTCGGACGGCTGGTCCATGGGCATCCTCACCGACGAGTTCTCCCGCCTGTATCAAGCGTTCAGCCAGGGGCGGGTCGATCCACTGCCGACCCTGGATCGCCAATACGGTGACTACAGCCTCTGGCAGCGCCAATGGCTGCAAGGCGACGAACTGCAACGCCAGCGCGCCTACTGGGCCCGCCACCTGCAGGACGCACCGACCTGCGTGGCCCTGCCCACCGACCGGCCGCGGCCGGCACGGCTGGACTACGCCGGCGCCAACCTGCCGGTGCGCATCGACGCTGAGCTGACCCACGGCCTCAAGGCCCTCGGCCAGCGCCACGGCACCACGCTGTACATGACCGTGTTGACGGCCTGGGCGGTGGTGGTCAGCCGGTTCTCGGACCAGGACCGGGTGGTCATCGGCTCGCCGGTGGCCAACCGCAACCGGGTCGAGCTGGAGCCGCTGATCGGTTTCTTCGTGAACTTCCAGGCGCTGTGCATCGAAGTGGACGACGCCCCGACGGTGGAAACCCTGCTGGCCCGGGTCAAGGACCTGGCGCTGGCCGCCCAGGAACATCAGGACCTGCCGTTCGAACAGGTCATCGAGGCGCTCAATCCGCCACGTTCCCAAGCCTACAACGCGGTGTTCCAACTGATGCTGGCCTGGCAGAACGCACCGGCGGGCGAACTGGACCTGGGCAACGGCTTGCATCTGGAAAGCGTCGGTGCGCCGGTGACCACGGCCAAGTTCGATCTGGCGCTGGATGTACACGAGGTGGACGGCGTGATCGAAGGCGGCTTCAACTACGCCACCGCGTTGTTTGACGCCGATACCGTGGCTCGTCACTGGCAGGCGCTGCTCTCGGTGCTACAGGCGATGGTCGCGGACGACCGTCAATCGGTCGCCGACATCGACCTGCTCAGCCAAACCGAACGCGAGCAACTGCTCCATGGCTTCAACCCCGCCGTGGCGCTCCCCACGACCAATGGGGAGCGTCTGCACCAGCGTTTCGAGGCCCAGGCGGCTCGCCGCCCGGATGCCGTTGCGGTGGAGTACGGTGAACAACGGCTCAGTTATCGAGCGCTCAACGAGCGCGCCAATCGCCTGGCCCATCGCTTGCGTGGGCTGGGGGTCGGCGCGGACAGCCGCGTGGCAATCCATGTCGAACGCAGCCTCGACATGCCCATGGCCATTCTCGCGACCCTCAAGGCCGGCGGCGCTTATGTGCCGCTGGATCCGGTCTACCCGGCCCAGCGCCTGAACTTCATGCTGGACGACAGCCAGCCGCGGGTGCTGTTGACCCTGGCTGATCTGCCGGTTGAACTGCACGTACCGGCCGGTTGCGAAGTCCTTTCCCTGGACCCGGATCGCGGCGGCTGGCGCGACCTGCCCTGCACCGATCCGGCAGCCGATCCGCACGCCAGCGACCGCGACCTGGCCTACATCATCTATACCTCTGGCTCGACCGGCATGCCTAAGGGCGTGATGATCGAGCACCGCTCGTTGTTGCGGCTGTTCAGTGCCACCGATGCCTGGTTCGGCTTCGATGAGCGAGACGTCTGGACGCTGTTCCACTCCTACGCCTTCGACTTCTCGGTCTGGGAGCTCTGGGGCGCGCTGCTGCATGGCGGCCGGCTGGTGGTGGTGCCTTACCTGACCTCGCGCAGCCCCGAAGACTTCTACCAGCTGCTGGTGGAGGCCGGCGTCACCGTACTCAACCAGACGCCCAGCGCCTTCTACGCCTGGATGAAGCAGACCCGCGCCGAACCCCATCGCCTGCGCTGCATCATCTTCGGCGGCGAGGCCCTCGATGGCGCTGCGCTACGGCCTTGGTTCGAGCGCCCGGACAACCAGGGCACGCAGTTGGTGAACATGTACGGCATCACCGAGACTACGGTGCATGTCACCTACCAACCCATCGATGCCGCCCACTGCCACGCCGGGCTGGCCCCCATCGGCCGGCCAATCCCCGACCTGCGGGTCTATCTGCTCGATGAGCGGGGCGAACTGGTGCCCCGCGGCGTAGTGGGCGAACTCCACGTCGCCGGGCCAGGGCTGGCCCGCGGCTATCTCAACCGTCCAGCGCTGGACGCCGAGCGATTCCTGCCGGCGCGTTTTGCCGGTGGCGAGGGCGAACGCCTCTACAGAACCGGCGACCTGGCGCGTTGGAGCAGCGACGGCACCCTGTACTACATGGGACGCAACGACCAGCAGGTCAAGGTGCGCGGCTTCCGCATCGAGTTGGGGGAGATCGAAGCACGCCTCACGGCGCTGGACGACGTGCGTTCGGCACGGGTCCTGGCACGCCAGGACGAACCCGGTGATCCGCGGCTGGTCGCCTATCTGCTCGCCGAACCGGGCCGCCAGTTGGAGCCGGCGTCACTGCGGTTGGCGCTGGCCGAACAGTTGCCAGCACACATGGTGCCCGGCGCCTATGTGCAACTGGAACGATGGCCGTTGACCGCCAATGGCAAGGTCGACCGCGGCGCCTTGCCCGCGCCTGACCGGCAAGCCCTGCAGCAACGTCCCTACGCCGCGCCCCAAGGCGCCACGGAAAACCTGCTGGCACAACTCTGGGCACGGTTGCTGGGAGTCGAGCAGGTGGGTCGCGAGGACAATTTCTTTGCCCTCGGCGGGCATTCGCTGCTGCTGGTGCAAATGCTCGACGCCCTGCGCGAACAAGGCCTGGGCGTGTCCGTGGGCGACTTGTTCAACGCCGCGGACCTGGCGGCACTGGCTCGTGAAGTGCTGCCCCTGGATGCCCAGGACATCGACCAGCAGGCGCTACTGTGTATCCGCGCCGGCACGGACCAACGGGCCCCGCTGTTCTTCATCCACGAAGGCACCGGCGAGGCGCTGCCCTACGCTCGCCTGGCACGCTACCTGGACCCGGCGCTGGGGATATACGCGGTGCAAGCCGCCGCCGAACTGGAGCAAGGCATCAGCAACGAGACGCTCGCCAGCCGCTACATCGCGCTGCTGCGCAAGGTCCAACCCCAGGGTCCCTACCGGCTTGCCGGCTGGTCGGCGGGCGGCCTGCTGGCCTATGAAATGGCACGCCAACTGCGAGGCGAGGACTGTCCGGTGGCGTTCGTTGGCCTGATCGACAGCAGCCAGCCGGGCGCACTGCGCGCCGCGCCGGTGCCCCTGGACTTGGACGATGACGCACTGCGCCAGCAACTGCTCGCTTATCTGACGCAGCAGTGGCGCAATGGGGACGGCCAGGAACCGGGGGACGCCTGGCATGCAGGCCTCGACCTCGATGCGCTGATCACCACGGCCCAGGAACGCGGCTGGCTGCCCGGCGGCTTTGACCGCCAGGCACTGGACCGTCGCGCCCGCCTCAACCTGACCCTGCGCAACGCCATGGTCCGCTACAGGCCGGCGCCCCTGGGCCTGCCGGTGCACTTGTTCAGTGCCACTTCGCCTGTGCCGGGCTTGTCCAGCCCGAACGGGCTTGGCGCCGATTGGCAGGCTCTGCTGGGCAACGATCTGATGGAACAACGCATCGAGGGTGATCACTGGTCGATCATGCGTGACCCCGAGCCGCTGCGACACCTGGCCCAAGCGCTGGAGCAGGCCTTGAGCCAGGCCGAACGGGATGCCGACGAACTGCGCGACGGCCGTACCGGCTTTGTCTTGCAGACCGGCGCGGCGCAGGCGCCTTGCCTGTTCATGATCCCCGGGGCCGGGGCCAACGTCGCCAGCTTCGTCCCGCTGATCCAGCAGTTGGATGTGCGCTTGAACGTGGTCGGCCTGCAGGCCCGCGGCTCCGACGGGCACAGCGAGCCCCACGGGACGGTGCAGGCGGCCGCTAGTGCCTATGTGAAGGAGATCCGCAGACAGCAGCCGGATGGCCCGTATTACCTGCTCGGCCATTCGTTCGGCGGCTGGCTGGCGTTCGAAGTGGCCCGTCAGCTGCTAGCCGAGGGCGCGTTGGTGGCGCCGGTGTTGCTGCTCGACAGCCGCGCGCCCGGCCCGCGTCTGGCCAGCGACGCGCGCGACGCCCTGGCCCGTTACGTCGGCTTGCTGGAGATGGATGCCGGGCGCGACCTGGGCCTGGACATCGACCGCCTCGCCAGCCTCGAAGTCGACGAGCAATGCGCTCAACTGCTGGCGAGCATGCAAGCGGTCGGGCTGATGCCGGCGCAGGCCCGAGCCGAGGCGTTGCGCGGGCCACTGCGGGTGTTCCAGGCCAACCTGGCGACGCAGTACCAGCCAACACCGCCCTACCCAGGGCCCGTGATACTGGTCGAGGCTGGCCAGCACAGCGCCGAACCGGACGACCCGGCGCGACGCTGGGAGGCGTTCGCCCCCGACTGCAGGCGGCACGTTCTCGAGGATTGCAATCATTTGTCGATTCTCAAGTCTCGCGCGGCGCCGGCCCTCGCCGGTTTGCTGCACCACCATTGGCCCGTGATCGAGGCGCTGCCGAACCATGGCGATTGAACCTTCGCTACGCCCCTGGCTGTGGGCCTGGGGCGCCCAGGTCGCGTCCACCCTGGGCTCCGCCCTGGCGGCGTTCAGCCTGGGGATCTGGTTACTGCAGCAACACGGCAGCGTCACCGACTACGCCTGGGTCATCGCCTTGTCAGCCTTGCCCGGCCTGGTGCTGGCGCCGCTGGCCGGCTGGCTGGTGGACCGCTGTGAAGCGCGTGCCTTGCTGTTGGGCGTGGAAGCCTGTAGCGGCGCGGCGGCGCTGGCGCTCTGGTGGCTGTTCGAATCCAACGCCCTGGACCGCTGGCAGGTGTATGCCTTTGCCGCGGTGAACTCCAGCACCCTGGTGGTGCGCATGCTGGTCTGTCAGGCGGCCATCCCGCGACTTCTGCGCAGCCCCCAGGCAATCGGCCGGGCCAATGGCCTGATGCAATTGATGGTGGGCTCGCCGCAGCTGATCGCCCCCACCCTGGCGGCGCTGCTGTTGGGCAGCGTCGGGGTGACGGGGGTGCTGTTGTTGGACCTTGGCGCCGTACTGTCATGCGCCACCGTCCTTGTCTGGATCGGCCTGTTTGTCAGTGCCGTGCGCGGCACTGGCCAGGGCCGTGTCGACTTCGCGAGCGGATCGTCGGTGGTCCTGGCAGTGCTGCGTGGGCGTCCGGCGCTGTGGGCGTTGCTGGCCTACCTCGGGCTGGAGCACTTGATGCTCGGCCTGGCATCGGCGCTGTTGTCGCCACTGGTGCTGGAACGTCACTCGGTATTGGTGCTAGGCACACTGATGACCTGCGGCGGCCTGGGCATGCTCGGCGGCTCGCTGTGGGTGGTGGCCCGGCCGCCGGTGCGGCTGATCCGCACTGTATTGCTGGCCGACCTGCTGCTCGGCGCCGCCGTCCTGACCATCGGCGCCAGCGCTTCGCCGGTGGTGCTGTATGTGGCCGCCTTCGTCGCGTTCGGCTGTTTTTCCCTGAGCACCAGCAGCGACCAGAGTTTCTGGCAACGCAGCCTGCCCGCCGACGCCCTCGGCCGGGTCTTGTCGGCCCGGCAGATGGTTTGCCTGCTGGCAATGCCCATTGGCGCCCTGGGCGCCGGCGCATTGGCCGACGGCTGGGCGATCACATTGATGAGCAAAACCGGAGAGTGGCAAGCCAGACTGGCACCGCTGTTGGGAACGGGCAAGGTGGGTGGCCTGAGCCTGCTGTTTGCCGCGGCAGGCCTGTCATATGTGCTGCTGGCCAGCCTGGGGCTGGCCTTCGGCCCCTTGCGGCGCTTGCAGCCGGGCGTGCCACTATACGG
Source organism: Pseudomonas sp. NFACC13-1 (assembly GCF_900104425.1). Classification (NCBI taxonomy): domain Bacteria; kingdom Pseudomonadati; phylum Pseudomonadota; class Gammaproteobacteria; order Pseudomonadales; family Pseudomonadaceae; genus Pseudomonas; species Pseudomonas sp. NFACC13-1. The sequence goes on from NZ_FMXV01000032.1 coordinate 13,234, forward strand.
CGAGACGAGGCGCGGAGCCGGGTTGACGGCAGCAGGCAGCGATGATGTTCACGACGGGGCTCCACGTTTGGAACAACAAGGCTGACTCACCACAACGACGGTCGCTAACCGGCCACAAACAGTCGTTCAAGCATATACCGGGAATGTCTACCAGAGCGGGGTAGTCCAAGCAGTCATTCAATGCGTCCACAAAAAGCAGGGTCGATTCAGCTGGATGCGTTTTTGATTTCAATCCTTTGCGCTGGGTAATAGATTACTTATTGAACATTTCGTAAAAAAGCGTAACATCGCCGCCCATGATACTCGAACAGCTCAAAGCCCTGGGCAATGACACTCGCATGCAAATGATGGAGTGGCTCAAAGACCCACTCAGTAATTTCCCCCCTCAGGATCATGGCGATCCCGCGATAGGCGTGTGCGTCACCCATTTGCAGCACAAGGCCGGGCTTTCACCTTCTACCGCGTCTGCACATCTAGCTATCTTGCAACGTGCAGGCTTCGTGCTGACCACCCGCATCGGAAAGTGGACCTACTACCGGCGCAATGAGCAGGCGATTGATGACTTTGCGGCCAGGCTGATCATCGAATTGTAATTTTTAAACTTTCATTTCGTTATTTCGCGTAATGAGAAAACATGAGGAAAACTCTATGAGCAGCAAAACTATCTTCGTTGAACCCGGTGGCGGCTATGAAAAGGTTGTGGTTGGCAGCAGCGAAGTCCGAGCCGCAGCGCGTGGTGAAATCACCGTGCGCCTTCATGCCAACTCGCTCAACTACCACGACTTCGCGGTGGTCAGCGGTATGTGGGGCCCTAGCGAAAAACGCATCCCCATGGCCGATGGTGCAGGTGAAGTCATTGCTGTCGGCCCAGATGTCACTGAATTCAAGGTGGGTGACTCGGTCGTCAGCACCTTCTTCCCGGAATGGATCAACGGTGTACCGCTGGTTGAAGGCTTTGTCAGCGTGCCAGGTGATGGCATTGACGGCTACGCTCGCGAGCAGGTGACGGCCAACGCCACATCGTTCACCCTCGCGCCTATTGGCTACAGCCATGCTGAAGCGTCGACGCTTACCACCGCCGGCCTTACTGCTTGGCGCGCCCTGATGGCCGATGACTCACTCAAGCCGGGCGACACGGTGCTCGTCCAAGGCACGGGTGGCGTTTCAATTTTCGCCCTGCAGTTCGCTAAAATGGCCGGTGCCACCGTTATTGCGACCTCTTCAAGCGACGAAAAACTTGAACGTTTGAAAGCGCTAGGTGCTGATCATGTGATCAATTACCGCAAAGACCTCAACTGGGGCGAAACTGCACGCGCGCTAACGGGTGGCCGTGGTGTTGACCACATCATCGAAGTCGGCGGCCCTGCGACGCTGGAGCAATCGATGAATGCAGTTCGGGTTGCTGGTCACATCTCCGTCATCGGCATATTGAGTGGCGTAAGCGGTGCAATGAATTTTGTACCGGCACTGATCAAGCAAGTGCGTCTGCAGGGTGTATTGGTGGGTAGCCGCAGCCAGCAGCAGGACATGATCCGAGCCATCAATGCTAATGGCATGCGCCCGATTATCGATCGTCATTTCCCTTTGAGCGAGATTGTCGAAGCGTTCAAGTATCAGGAAACCAACCAGCACTTCGGTAAAATTTGCCTGGATATCTAAGCACGCATGCATGGGCATGATCCGTATGCCTATCTCAAAGATGGGCTGCCACGGCTGCCGACGCAGCGGACGGGCGAGATTGACCCCATGCTGCCTGTCACAACCGGCAGCATGGGGTCGTTTTCAGCCGGCCACCACGGGCGGTACAGCCCTTCGCCTACCCTCAGACCTTGAAGCGCGCCACTAGATGATTGAGTTCAATTGCCAGGTTTGCCATCTCACTGCAGGCGCTGGCGGTCTGGCTGGCGCCTGCCGAGCTCTGGATTGACAGTTCGCGGATGCTGGTCAGGTTCTGGTCAGCCTCGCGGGCCACCTGGGCTTGCTCTTCGGAGGCGGTGGCGATCAGCAGGTTGCGTTCGTTGATCTGGGCTATGGTCTCGGCGATCTGCTTGAGCGAGAGGTCGGCATTCTGCGCCACCGAGATGGAACTGCTGGCCATCTGGGCGCTGACGTTCATGGCGCTCACCGCGTGGGTCGAGTCGGTCTGGATCGCGCTGATCATCTGTTCGATTTCCTGCGTCGACTGCTGGGTGCGATGGGCCAATGCCCGCACCTCATCGGCCACCACCGCGAAGCCACGGCCCTGCTCCCCGGCCCGAGCGGCTTCAATGGCCGCGTTCAGCGCCAGCAGGTTGGTCTGCTCGGCAATGGCTCGAATCACCTCGACCACCTTGCTGATGTCCTGTGCCCTGCCTGACAAGGCCTTGACCTGTTCACCGGTGGTGGCCACGTTGTTGGCCAGACCTTCGATGGCTTTGAGGGTTTGCGCCACGTTCTCGATACCCGAGCGGGTGAACTCCATTGATTCGCGGGAAGATTGGGCGGCGGCCTCGGCATTGCGTGCCACCTCGTCCACAGCGGCGCTCATTTCGGTCACCGCGGTGGCAGCCTGATTGACCTCGTCGTTCTGCCGTACCAAACCGCGGCTGGCGTCTTCGGTCACCGCGGTCATTTCTTCAGAGGCCGACGCCAGTTGGGTGGAGGAATCAGCGATGCGCGCGATGGTTTCCCGCAGGTTGCCCTGCATCTTCGCCAGAGCGGCCAGCAGGCGGCCGGCTTCATCGCCGCCATTGATCGAGACCTCCCGGGAAAGGTCACTACCGGCGATGCGCTCAGCCACAGCCAAGGCATCGCCGATGGGCGACGTGATGCTTCGGGTCAGCACCGCAGCCAGCGCTACGGTGAGTACCACGGTTACCACCAGCAGGCCAATTACCAGCGTCACGCCATTGCTGTAGGTGGAGGCGGCGTCCAGGCCCGCACGCTTGGCGCCCTCCTCGTTAAAGTTCGAGAGCTTGTCCATCTTGTCCTGCAGGGCGTTGGTCATAGGGCTGATGCGGGTATTGATCAGGGTGATGGCTGCGGCATTGTCACCACTGCGCAGCATCGGCTCCAGCTCATCCAACAGTTTGAAATACTGCTGCACATCGTTGGACACGGCCAGGTACAGTTCACGCTCAGTCGGACCCGTGATTAAGGGTTCGTAATGGCTGATGGCGTCCTGCAGCGTGCTGCGGTAGCCGCTCAACGCAGCAATGCGGGGCTGGCGCTGTTGTTCGTCGGTGATCACGGTGATGCGGATGCTTTCAAGACGCAGGCGCAAAATGCCTGTCTGCATCTTGCTGGTCTCGCGGGTGCTCGCCATCCAGTTGGTTTCAACATCCTGCTCCGAATCTCGAAGCTTCCCCATTTGCAATAGGGCGACGATGCCTAGAGCAAAAACCACCAGGACAATGAGCGAGAAGAACGTGGCAAACCTGGGAGCGAGGTTCATAGTCCTGATGTTCATTTTTTTATTCTCTTAAAAAGGTCGATACGGTGCTGCTGTCATTCCGGGATATCGACCAGAACGCTTGGAAATAAAAGCCATCCGACAAATGGGCTAGCGCAGCCTCTGGCAAACGCCAGCGTGCGCGCAACACATCTTGTGTGGTCACACGGACGTCGCACGGGGCGGACGTCATTGCGAAGGGAATCAGGCACTGTCGCTTCAGTAGCGTTCGCCGACGAGCCACTCGCTCTGGTGCCAGAACGCAGCCGCCCGCAATGGGTCGAGGGCATAGGCAAATAGCTTAAAGACACGACCTTGGCTTCCAGGTGTTGCGAGCGATCTCGCTCAAGACTTGCAGTGGTCAACCACGAGACAATCGGTCGAACCAGATCCCCCAGTTCACCCATTGATCACGACCTAACGGATTTCATTGACGTACATGAAGTGCTCGGTACTGACACGCTGATGGGTCATCATGACCGGTGTCGCAGCCTGGTCGAACGACACGGCGTCGATAATCATCACCGCGTGTGGCGAGGTCAATTCCAGCAAGCGGCAATCCTCATCATTGGCCAGCCCCGCGGTCAGTTGCTCGCGCACTGCAGCCACCCTTAGCCCGTACTGTTCAAGCAGATAACGGTAGAGCAATTCTGGCAACTCATCGGGGCCGGGAAAGTTTGGCACTTTGCTGGCGACGACGGTAAACCGTTCGTGCATCGCTGCCACACCGTCAATGCTGCGCAAGCGGTGCAAGCGATAGACGGGGCTGCCCTCATCGATCAACAGCTTTTGCGCATCCAGCGCGGTGGCCTCGCCCATTTGGTAATCGAGCAAGGCAGTGCGCGACTTCAGCAGTGCGCCTTCCTTGTTGTGCAGACGGAAATACTGGAAGAAGTAGCGCAGGTTATGCAGAGGCGCCCAGCCCGTCACTACCGTACCGGTCTTGCGCCGACGCATCAGCATTCCCTCCGACACCAACTCCGCCAGCGCACGCCGCACCGTCCCAACCGATACGCCAAAGTCATTGGCCAAGGCATTCTCGCTGGGTATGACCGTGCCGCTGGGCCACTCCCCGAGAAGGATCGCTTCCGAGATATGTCGCTTTACCACCTCATAGAGTGGCGCACTGTCGTGCTCGCTCAGGCGCGAAAAAGAACTGGCAGGCGCAGACGGCGCGTTGCTATCGGTCATATTTTTTCCTTGACGGGCTCTATCGAGATACTTAACTATAAACTATATAGAAATACAACGAGACTCAAAAATGCCCTCCCATGCAGCTCTGACGCAGGCACTCGAGTCGATCGAGGCGGATCATGATTCGCTGATCGATGATCTGCAACGAATGATCGCAGTCGACACCTGTTTTCCACCCGGCGCGGGCTACGGCGCGTTTGCCGACCTCATGGAAACGCTTGTCGCGCCGCTGGGCCTGCAGACCCACCGTGTCACCGTGCCAGAAGCGTTGTGGCAGACTCGCAGCGGTGAAGCCCATGGCGAGCGCATCAACCTGATCGCACGCCAGGCCGGCGAACAGGAAGTGTGCAGCCTGTACTTTCACGTCGACACCGTACCGCCAGGCGATGGCTGGACCCAGCCGCCGCTGCAACTGACCGAAGTCGACGGCAAGCTGATCGGGCGCGGCACCGCCGACATGAAAGGCAGCGTGGCCGCTACCCTCGCCGCCCTGCGCGCTGCCCAACGCTTCGACCTGCCGCTGCGCTTCTGCCCGTCCCTGTTGCTGTGCACCGATGAAGAAGGCGGTCTGTATCCCGGCATTCGTTATCTGGCCGAACAGCAACTTGTTGAAGGGCACATCCTCAGCTTTAACGGAGGGGCCGCGCCGCGTATCTGGGCTGGATGCTTCGGCAGCATTGACTTGAAGATTACCGTGAAGGGGCGCTCATCCCATTCCGGTGAACCGGTGGATGCAATCAACGCTATCGAACAGAGCCTGCCGCTGCTCGATGCCCTGTACGGCCTGAAACAACAGGTGCAAAAGCGCGCCTGGCCGATGCCGGCGCCGCCCCACTACAACGGCGCGCCGCTGATTTCACGCATGACCCTCGCCGCCGCCCACGGAGGCAGCAAAGGCTCTACCGTCCCGGCGCAGTTCGAGATATTGATCAATCGTCGCTACGCACCGCAAGAACCGTTCGAGTCGGTGATGGCCGAGTTGCAACAATGCATCGACACCGCCATGGCCGGTACCCAAGCATTGTCCGTGGAGCACGAAGTGATCGGCCATCTGGCGCCGGTCGCCGACCCGACAGGGCCGCACTGGCCACGTTGGCAGGCGGCGCTGGGAGTTGGCTTCGGTTTTACCGCAGAACAATTCCAGTGCTACGGCTCCTCCAGCAGTTCGGACATGGGCTGGGTCCAGCAAGCCGGGATTCAGGAAATCCTGCTGGGCGGGCTGATACGCCCGGAAAGCCGAATACATGCCGCCGACGAATACACCACGCGCAGCGATCTGGTTGCCCTGGCGCAATCGATCCTTGCCTACCTGGCCGAAGATTTCACCCCGCAAACCATCACCGCCGCACAGTCTGGCTGAGCGATGAGCCCCCGAAGACTGGCGCCAAGACTGGTCATCGGCTTTTTTACGTAGCTGCCCCACGCTTCTCTCATTGTCATGTGGAGTATTGCCATGAACACCGTCTTCAGGCTGAACCGCCGTCGCTTCCTGACCACTTCCGCCATTGTCACCGGCACCGCCATGCTGCCGTTTTCCTCGACCTTGTGGGCCGCTGCGACTGCGCAAAAAGGTGGGACCTTGCGCATCAGCGTCGACCAGGCGGTCGGCATGCTCAACCCGCTGCTGGCCAGGGTCAACCCCGAGTATCTGCTCAGTGAATTGCTCTACAACGGCCTCACCCGCCTGAGCCAGGACATGCAGGCCGAACCCGACCTGGCGCAGTCCTGGAGCCACAACGCTGACCTCACCGAATGGACCTTCACCCTGCGCGGCAACCTGCGCTTCCACGATGGCAGCGCCTGCACCGCCAAGGACGTCGCCGCCAGCCTGCAAGCCGTGCTCGACCCTAAAACCGCCTCCCCTGGCCTGCGCAACATCGGCCCGATCAAGCGCGTCGAGGCGCTGGACGACCTGCACGTCAAGCTGACCACCTCCGCCCCCTATGCCGACTTGCCGGTAAGCCTTGCCTACCCGGACGCCAAGATCGTGCCGGCCGCGATCCTGCAAAGCGACATGGCGCGACTGTCTCGCGAAGCCGTGGGTACCGGGCCGTTCAAGCTGGTGTCGTTCGAGCCGGAACGTATGGTGGTGGTTACCCGCAACGAACACTTCTACGACCCGCAACGCCCGCACCTGGACCGCGTCGAAATCCGCGTCTACCCCGACCCGGCCTCGGAAGGCTCGGCGTTGATGTCCGGCGATATCGACCTGATGCTCTCGGCCCAGGCAACCGAATTCAGCCGACTCAACGAGGCCAACGGTGTCAAAGGCCTGCGCGTGGCGTCCGGGCAGTTCCTGAACATCAACATGGCTTGCGACCAGCCGCCTTTTAATGACGTGCGCGTGCGCCAGGCGTTGTCGCTGTGCGTCGACCGTTCGGCCCTGGTCGACTTTGTCGCCGAAGGCTTTGGCACGCCGGGCAACGACACGCCGCTGAATGCCGCCTACCGCTATCACACGGACATCGCGCTGCGCCAAGCCAACCTGACCCAGGCGAAAAAACTGCTGGCCGACGCGGGTTACCCCAACGGACTGGACATTACCCTGGTGGCCTCGGACAAACCCTCCACGCGTACCCAACTGGGGATTGCCGTACGCGAAATGGCCAAGCCTGCCGGTTTCAACATCACCGTCGCGACCATGGCCAACAGCACCTACCTGGAGCAGGTATGGAAAAAGGGCAACTTCTACGTCGGGTTCTACAACATGCAGCCTTCGGCCGATGCGGTTTTCTCGCTGCTGTACACCTCGGATGCGGCCTGGAACGAAACCCGCTGGAACAACACCGATTTCGACGCTGCCGTGGCCGCCGCCCGTGGCACCGACGACCCGGTCAAGCGCACCGCGCTGTACGCCACCGCGCAACAGTTGATGCACGAACAAGTGCCGTCACTGATCCCCACCTTCTTCGACGTGCTGGCCGCCCAGCGCACTTACGTCCAGGGCTATCAACTGCATCCACGCGGCGCAGTCTTCCGTCTGGACCAGGCCTGGCTTGACGACAGTGCTCCAAAGCGCGGATGAACCGAGGATGAACCTGTGACTGCTGCTTACCTGACCAAGCGATTGCTGTTGGTGGTGTACACCTTACTGATCGTTTCACTGTTGGTCTTCGCGATTACCCAACTACTGCCAGCCGATGCGGCGGTTACGCTACTGGGCCAAAGCGCCACGCCCGAAGCCTTGGCCGCCCTGCGCGCCAGGCTCGGCCTGGATCAGCCCGCCTGGCTGCAATTCAGCCATTGGCTGATGGCTGTGCTGCAAGGCGACCTGGGCGTGTCGATGCGCAACGGCCAGCCGGTGCTTGGCTCGCTGATCGATGCCCTCGGCCGTTCGCTGTTGTTGGCGGGTTGTTCATTGCTGTTGATGCTGATGATTGCGATCCCGCTGGGCATCGTCGCCGCCGTGCGCCGTGGGCGTCCGGTGGACCTGATCATCGGTGTGCTGTCGTACATCGGCGTGTCATTGCCGGAGTTTGTGACGGCCACGCTGCTGATCCTGCTGTTCGCCGATGTCTGGCAACTGTTGCCAGCGACCGGTTATGTGCCCCTCGGCGACAACTTCAGCGAGGGCATTCGTCATCTGATCCTGCCGACGCTGACGGTGTCGATGATCATGGTGGCCCATGTGTCGCGCATGGTGCGCTCGGAAATGATCGACGTGCTGGAAACCGACTACATCCGCGCCGCACGCCTCAAGGGCCTGTCGCGGCGCCGGGTGCTGCTGCGCCATGCGTTGCGCAACGGTTTGCTGCCGACCATCACCATTGTCGCCCTGGACGTCGGCTACCTGCTGGGCGGGATTGTGGTGGTCGAAGAGATCTTCAACATCCCAGGCATCGGCCGCGAACTGCTGGTAGCGGTAGCCGCCCGCGACCTGCCGGCGATTCAGGGGGGCGTGTTGATCCTTGCCGCCACCTACTGCCTGGTCAACTTCGTGGCTGACCTGACCTATGCCTATCTCGACCGGCGAATTCAATATGCGTAATGTTTTTTATCGCCTGCTGGCGACTCCCCAGGGTTTTCTCGGCAGCCTGATCCTGCTGCTGGCGGTGGTGTTGGTGTGCGCGGGCCCGGCGCTGGCGCCTTTCGACCCTGAAGCCATTTCGATTCTCGCGCGCTACAAGGCGCCGGGCATGGTGCACTGGTTCGGCACGGATCAACTGGGCCGCGACATCTTCAGCCGCCTGCTGATCGGCGCCCGCGCGACGATCTCGCTGTCGGTCATGGCCACCGCCATGGCGATGCTCATCGGTGCGCTGTTGGGCACCGTCAGCGGTTACCTCGGCGGACGCATCGACGAAGCGCTGATGCGCACCCTCGATGCGGTGATGTCGATCCCTACCCTCTTGTTCGCCCTTCTGATCGTCAGCACCCTGGGTCGCAGCGACTTCAACGCCGTATTGGCGATCACCATTGCCTTCATCCCGAGCATGGCGCGCATCGCCCGCAGCGTCGCTCTCGCCGCCCGGCGCCAGGACTACGTGAATGCCGCTATCGCCCGAGGCGAATCGACGGGCTACATCGTGGTGCGCGAAATGCTGCCTAACATCGTCGCGCCGATCATCGTCGAAGCGACCATACGCGTGGCCTTCGCCATCATGCTTTTCGCCACCCTCAGCTTCCTCGGGCTGGGCGCGCAACCGCCGCAGCCGGAATGGGGACTGATGGTCGCCGAGGCGCGGCGCTATTTCTTCCAGGCACCGTGGATGATGCTCATGCCGGGCCTGGCCATCGCCACTCTGGCGATCGGTTTCAATCTGTTGGGCGATGGCTTGCGCGATGCCCTCAATCCAAAGGGGCAGCGCTCATGAGTACCGTATTGGAAGTGGCGGATTACAGCCTCGACTATCAATTGCCCGGCGGCGCCCTGCACGTCCTGCAAAACATCGACTTCAGCGTAGCGGCCGGCGAAGTGGTCGGGCTGGTGGGCGAGTCCGGTTCGGGCAAGACCACCCTCGGCTGGGCAATCATGCGTTACCTGGCCGGCAACGCGCGGGAAATCGGCGGCAGTATCCGTTTGCAAGGCGAGAACCTGCTACAGATGCCCCAGCGCCAGGTCGAACAACTTCGCGGTGGCCGCCTGGGAATGATTTTCCAGGACCCCAGCGCCTCCCTCAATCCGACGCTGAGCCTGGGCGAGCAGGTGGTGGAAGTCCTCACCCGCCACCGTAACCTGAGCTATCGCGACGCGTGGGCCCTGGGCGAACAACTACTGGCCGACGTCGACCTTAAAGACCCGGCGGCCATGATGAAGCGCTTTCCCCACGAAGCCTCGGGGGGAGAAAAACAGCGTGTGCTGATTGCGACCGCCTTTGCCTGTCGCCCGCAATGCTTGATTTTCGATGAGCCGACCACCGCCCTCGATGTCATCAGCTCCGCGCAAATCCTGCAGCTGTTTCGTCGCCTGCGGGAAGAAACCGGGGTTGCCTCGTTGTATATCTCCCACGACCTGGCGCTGGTGTCGCAAGTCGCTGACCGAGTGTGCGTACTCAACCAGGGGCGCATCGTCGAACAAGCCCGTGGCGGTCGCATTTTCAGCGCGCCGAAGGATGCCTATACACAACGCCTGGTGGCGGCGGTGCCAGCCGCCGACAAGCGCTTGCTGGACGAACCGACGGCCAGCGGCGAGCCCCTGTTGCGCGTCAGCGGCCTCAACGTGCGCTATGGTCGCCCCGCCCTGCTCGACAGCCTGTTGCGGCGCAAATCGGTGCCGTCCATGGGTGCTCGCGACATGAACCTGAGCATGGTGCGCGGTGAAATCCTCGGCATCGTTGGCGAGTCCGGCTCCGGCAAGTCGACCCTGGCCAAAGCCCTCACCGGCTTGACCCTGTTCACCGGAGCGGTGCATTTCGATGGGGCGCCGATCCATGGCCCGGCGCAAATGAACCGCGACTACCGGCGCAAGGTGCAGATTATCTTCCAGCACCCGGATGCATCGTTGAACCCACGGCAGACCATCGGCCAGATCCTCTCGCGGCCGTTGCGTCTGTACGGCCTGAGCGAGGGTGAAAATGAAGCCCAGGCGATTGCCCGCCTGCTGCGCGAAGTGCGCCTGCCCGAAGACTTTGTCAGCCGCTATCCCCACGAGCTGTCCGGTGGGCAAAAGCAGCGCGTGGCGATCGCCCGTGCCTTTGCCGCCCGACCGGAACTGGTGATCTGCGATGAAATCACCGCCGCCCTCGACGTCTCGGTGCAGGCCACGGTGATCGAGTTGCTCCTGGAGCTGCGACGCCAGCACGGCACCGCCTACCTGTTCATCACCCATGACCTCAACCTGATTCGCCAGATCGCCCACCGCATCGGTGTGATGTACCGCGGCGACCTGCTGGAGATTCTGCCGGCGGTGGGCATGGCCGCCCAGGCCACTCATCCCTATACCCGCGCCCTGCTCGATGCAGTGCCGCAGCCTTTGAACGAATTGGATTCCCTTCATGACGCCTGACACGCTGCTAGACCGAATTGACGAGACGTACTGCCTGGATTTTCTCGCGCGCATGGTGCAGCACAAAAGCTACAGCGCCACCCCTGAAGAACGACAGTTGGCCGAATACATGGCCGGCCAGATGCAGGAACTGGGCCTGCACACCGAGCTGATGCCCGTGCCCGGCGAGCGTCTGAATGCCATCGGCACGCTCAAGGGCAAGGGTGGCGGTCACAGCCTGTTGTTCAACGGTCACCTTGACACCAACCCGGTGACCGAAGGGTGGACCGTGGATCCGTGGGAGGGAAAGATTGATGACGAGTTCATCTATGGGATAGGCGTGTCGAACATGAAGGCCGGCGATGCCGCCTATTTCTGTGCGTTGAAAACCCTGATCGACGCCGGCATCAAGCTCAAGGGCGACGTGATCCTGACCTACGTGGTGGGTGAGTTACAGGGCGGAATCGGCACCATCGCCGCCATTGAACAGGGGGTGAAGGCTGACTACTTCATCAACTCCGAACCCACCGACCTGCAGGCCGTGACTCTGCACGTAGGCTCGCTGATGTTCGTCATCGAACTGACCGGCGACACCCGTCACCTGTCCAAGCGCGAAGAAGCGGTCGACGTGATCACCGCCGCCGTGCAACTGATACCACAGATCAACGGCATCACCTTCAGCGGAGCACGCTCGCCGGAACATGCCCAGGTCAATCGCGGGCATATCGGTGTGATCCGTGGCGCCCTTGGCCGAGACCTCGAAGAGTGGCGTCCACCGCAAGTCGCAGACTTCCTGCGCCTGCGCGGCTCAGCCCGCTACACCCCGGGGCAAACCGTGGAATCAGTGCTGGCGGATCTGCAACGCCTGCTCGATCAGCTCTGCGAGCAGTTTCCCGGCCTGCAGGCAACGTTGATCAATGACAGTGACAATCAGCCGCTGATGCCACCGTTCGAGGTGTCCCACGACTCGCTGATCGTCAAGGCTGTGAACGCTGCCTACCAGCAGGTGCGGGGCGAGCCCCAGCCGACCGGCATCATTACCCCGCCCGCCTATTTTGGCACCGACGCCGCTCACTTCTACCAGCGCCTTGGCATGCAAGGCGTCGTCTGTGGCCCTGGGGGCAAATTCAACACCATGCCCGATGAGCGCGTGCACAAGCGCGACTACCTGGACATGGTGCGCATCTACATCCTGGCCATCCTCAGCATTTGCGAGGTGTCCGAAACGCTCTGATTCATAAGCAAGAAGCAGGGATGCCAATAACAAAAACAACACTTCTTCGACTTCGCCATCTGCTGATTATTTGATAGGGCTTACAACCATGAGATCGGCTTTTGTATTCGGCAGTGCAACGCTGTGCGCGGCTATTTCCGGCGCGGCGTTTGGGGATGACATTCAGGACAATCCCTTCTTCAAGGACAGCACCACCTCGATCGTCGCGCGAAACTTCTACTTCAACCGCGACTTTCGCAATGCGCCATCCACAGCGCAAAGCTATCGCGAAGAGTGGGCGCAGGGCTTCATCGGCACATTTACCTCAGGGTTCACCCCTGGAACGGTTGGCTTCGGTATCGATGCAATTGGCCTTTACGGTATGAAACTCGATAGCAGTTCTGACCGTATCGGCAGCGGCTTGCTGCCGAGCAGCGGTAACCATGTCGCGGGCGTGGATCATGCGGCGGACAACTACTCGCGGGCTGCGGGGGCAGTCAAGGTGAGGATCTCCAAGACGGTGCTCAAATACGGCGGGCAAACGCTCAATCTGCCGGTTTTCTCAACCGGCGACAGTCGTTTGCTGCCGGAAACCACAGAAGGCTTCTACCTGAGCAGCAAGGAAATCGACAACCTGCGCGTGGACGTGGCGCATCTCACCTCCCTGAGCGCCTATAACCAGAGTGCCCACAACGCCGGCGCCATGACGAAGGCGGATGTGGTGGGCGCCACTTACAACTTCACCCCCAACCTCACTGGCGCGCTCTATGCCTCTGATGTCCAAGACCTGTGGAAGAAGAAATACGCGGGGCTGAGCTGGGTCAAACCGATCGATACCAAACAGACATTCTCCACCGATTTTCGCTTCTATAACCAGAAGAGCGTCGGCGCGGAAAACGGTGGTGTAATCGACAGCAACTCGTTCAGCCTCAAGGGTGCCTATGCCTATGGTTCCCATAAGGTGACCCTGGCTTACCAGGCGATAACCGGTAAGAACGGCTATGTGTTCTATACCGATGGGGGCAACACCGATTACCTGGCCAACTACGTGCAATACGCCGAGTTCACGCGTGAAGATGAGCGTTCGTGGCAAGCACGCTACGACTTCAACTTTGCCGCGTTCGGCCTGCCCGGACTTGACGTTTTTGCCCGCTACATCAAGGGCGACAACATCAGCCTGGCCAACGGTGCCTCCAACCAAAACGAATGGGAGCGCGATCTGGAAGCGGCCTACGTGATACAGAGCGGACCGTTGAAAAACCTGTCATTCCGCCTGCGCCAGGCGACCTATCGCAACTCGTTCAGTGGCGACGTCGACGACGTCAGGTTCATCACTCAGTACCCGATCAACCTGTAAGACGAAGGGCCCGGAGGGCTGTCATCTCCGGGCCCCTTTCATTTTTCCCGTGCGCGCTTGATGTCTCTCGAGGGAGGCGCTCCGAAGCGCCGGGCATATTCGCGGCTGAATTGGGCGACGCTTTCATAGCCGACTCGCAACGCGGCGGTGTTCACGTCGATCCGCTCGGTCAACATAAGGCTACGCGCGGCTTGCAGCCGTAGCGATTTTTGATACTGAATGGGGCTCGTGCCTGTCAGCTTGCGAAAGCGGTGATGCAGCGTGGAGCTGGCCATGCCGGATCGTTCCGCGAGGTCGGCCACCTGCAACGGTTTATCGTAGTGATATTTCAGCCATTCAACGGCTCTCACGATGCCGCTATCCCGGTAACCATCGCGAGTGACGCTGCGCAACAACTGCCCCGCTTCACTGAGCAGCAGCCTGCCGTATATCTCCCGCTTGATAAGGCCCGACATCAAGCCTGCTTCCAGCGGCCGTTCGATCAGCGTGGCGAGTCGAGCGAACGCATCGAGCATCTCGCTCGTCGCCATCCCGGATACGAAGCCCCGCGCCTGAGTAGCCATTTCCTGCTTTGGCGGCTCGAGGGTCAGGATCACCTCATTGAGCATGGAAAAATCGAGCTTCAACACAACGGATAAATAGGGGGTTGGCTCGTTAGCAGCGGTCACGCGAGCCAGTGTGGGGATATCGACCGATGTGACGAAAAACGCCCCTTGCCCGAACTCACAGGCTTGCTCGCCGAACGAGATCTCCTTCGCGCCCTGCAGGATAATGGCCACGCAAGGTTCATAAATGCAGTACGTAGGCGTACCTAGCTCGGCCACTCGATAAAAGCTCAAGCCTGGAATCGACGTCGTGCAAGCCTCGTTCAAGCCAATTTGCAGGGTGACTTTTTCGATAAGCCGCTTGAGCGCCTGGGAGCGTTCGGTGGGTTGCGCGGGATCGCGCAAGGTCAGGGAATGCACACGGCTGAAACCGAACTGCGAGAAAGAACCGCTCGTCATCACATGCCCCCCAATTTACGGAATGTTCGAGTCTGCTGAGAGTGCGTGACCAGCACAAGAGCATCGGCAGGATTGTGCAAAAGATATGGCGAATTAGGGTCACTCGGCCAACCCTCGTTGTTCTAACTTCTAGTGCGTGAACCGGCTTCGATGATCCGGTGAAACCTTGGTGGCGAAAGGAAAGTTGGATGGACAGACGAGATTTTCTTACCTATTCGGCAGTGGGTACCGTTGCAGCCGCCTTGCTGCCAGCATCTGGTATCGCAAGTTCGCTGGCGCCTGCCCCGATGCCCTCTTCGCTGACGGAGCCCGGAAGCGTGATGCGTACCGAAGGACGGATCGTGCGCGCGGACCTGCCCGTCAATTCACCTTCGCATACCATGAGATACCTGACGCCTCAACGCTTTGGTATGGGCGGGACGCAGATCGGCAATATCTTTGCGCCGATCAGCGACGAGCAGGCGGGCTCGGTTCTGCAGGCTGCTTGGGAGGCAGGTGTAAGGCTTTACGACACCTCGCCGTTCTACGGGTTTGGCTTGAGTGAATATCGCCTGGGTCGCTTCCTGCGCGGCAAAAATCCAGACGACTATGTGGTGTCCACCAAGGTCGGGCGCGTATTGACGGCCGCTGGTGGCCAGCGCGCGGACCATGCTATCTGGAAGTCGCCGGCGCCCTTCAACTACCGATATGACTACACCGCGGCAGGCGCGCGTCGTTCCGTGGAAGACAGCCTGCAGCGGCTGGGGCTGCCGCGTATCGATATCGTCTTTATCCATGACATCTCGCCAGATAACACCGAACTGGAAGGCGGTTGGGAAGCGGCGTATCGAATTGCACGCTCAGGGGCGATGGTCGAGCTTGAAAAGATGCGCGATGAAGGTCTCATCAAGGCATGGGGCTTCGGAGTCAATACGCCGAATGCCGTGGTTCAGGCAGTAGCCGGTTATGACCCGACTCCCGACATCGTGTTGCTTGCCTGCCAGTATTCCCTCCTTGACCACGGCGAGGCGTTGCGCAACACCTTTCCGGCGTTGAGCAGGAAAGGCACCAGCGCTGTGGTTGGAACACCACTGAACGATGGATTTCTGGGAGGGCGCAGCCGCTACAACTTCAGCTCGGATCTGCCTGCAGGAGCGGTGGAAAAGCGCGCGCGAATCATGGCGGTTACCAGAAAACATGGCATCGACATTCATACCGCCGCCCTGCAGTTCGCGGCAGCACATCCGCAAGTGTCCGCGATCATTGCGGGTGCCCGCTCGCCGGGACAGGTAGTTTCCAATGTGCAAGCGATGAAGGTCGATATCCCAGCAGCCTTTTGGGAGGAGCTGAAGAGCCAGGGCTTGATCGATGCTCAAGCACCGGTTCCTTCCTGACCAGGGTCTACACCCGTGCTACCTGCTGATGTGACGCTACCGTTGTCCCGGCAATCATTTACACCCATAAAGTTGAGAATTAAAGGACCTTATTCTCCAGTAAACAAACTGTGCACGCGTTCAAACAAGAACGCCAGCCTAAGGTCGTAATAATGAACATACGAACGTCACTCCTGATTTTCGGCGGCCTACTTGCATTCTCCAGCAGTGGTCACTTACTCGCGGACACACTTGCGTTTAGCGTTCCATTGCCTGAGCCATTCCCACAGCTAAAGGTTCTGACGGTCCTTATAGGTATACACCTGCTCGGTATGTGCTTCGGTCTCGGTGGGGCGACGATGCTGGACCTCTGGATTGTGCGCTGGATGCGCAGGGGCAGCCTCCCCGTTGAAATCGGACGCACTTTTCACTTCATCAGCGACGCGGTCACGCTTGGCCTATGCCTCCTGTGGCTCTCAGGCCTTGGTTTCCTGGCCCTTTACGCGATGGAATCGCCGGAAAAATTTGAAAATCCTAAACTTTGGGCGAAGGTCATTGTGGTGAGCGTCTTGACCCTCAATGGAATCATCATTCACGCGTTTGTGTTGCCAGAAGTACTACGCGACATGAGTCGGCCGCTGCTCTTTGGTGTGTCCCGCAAAAAAGCTGCCTTGTTTCTCGCATCCGGTGCAGTTTCGGGTGTGTCTTGGTACACGGCTTTTGCCTTCGGCATTTTTCGTGAGTTGAATAATAGTGTCACACTCTCTCTATTGGTCATTATGTGGCTTACATTGATAGTAGCCGCCTCTCTGGCAGCCATTCTACTTTATACCTGCCTGAAGCCGTTGTTAGAAGTCAGACCCCAGTGGAAGGCAGACAGCGATTTAAGTGAACTTTAATTCGTCAGTTCGATGATGCCATGCCGTCAGAAACCATGAATGTCTATCGACTCATCGCAGCCTTAGGCAAGAACGTCAGGGGTCACGTTTTGTCGTCTTGTCTTATAGCGTCGGCAAAGGGGTGCTGCCGTTCAAGGCTGGAATCTTTGAAAACACGTCAGCCATGAAATCCATGAACACGATAGCCCGCGTGGGGAGCAGTCTATTGGCGACATAAACCATCTGCACGGGGACAGGGGGAGCCGCGTGGTTGGTGAGAATGAACTGTAATTTCCCGCTGTTCAGCCCGCCCTCAAACAGCCACGCAGGTCCATGCGCCACACCCAGGCCTGCCGCGACCGCCGCACTCACAGCGTCGGGCGAGTTGACCCTGAGCCTGCCGGTAATCGGAATGTCCGCGTCCCGGAATCGCCAGGTCGCCCCGGACGACAGCAAGGTGTAGATGATGCAATCGTGGTCGCGTAGATCATCCGGGACCTGCGGCACTCCGCGTTTAGCCAAATAGTCCTTGCTGGCGACGAAGACCCGGTCGTACCAACCAAGACGCCGGGCGCGCAAGGTGCTGTCCTCCAGCTGTCCTATGCGAATGGCGAGTTCGGTGCCTTCATTGACCAGGTCTACGTATCGATCGTTGAGTTGGAGATCCAGGTTCAATTGAGGGTAGCGCTCCAGAAAGGCCGGAACATGGGGCAGCACAAACGCGTGTGCGAGAGCTGTCGGACAGGCTACGCGCAAGAGTCCCGATGGCTCGACGTTGTTCCTGAAGGACGATTCGGATTCATCCACCGCATCCAGGATGAGCCGGATGTCCGCATAGTAGCGTTCGCCTTCCGGCGTCAAGGATAGCTTGCGCGTAGATCGGTGGAGCAAACGCGTCTGCAAATGATCCTCCAGAGCCGCTACATAGCGGCTTACATTAGGTTGCCCGAGCCCTAGATCGCGCCCTGCCGCCGAAAAGCTCCCGGTTTCTACAGCACGCGCGAAGCATGTCATCAAAAGAAATCGGTCCACTTCTCCACCTCAATTCATGCTTGACTTGCATGAATCATATACGAATAGGCAGTCTTATCCTATACGGGGCATGAGCGCATATTTCTCCATGTCGACCGCAGTGGTCATTCACCGGAGAATTCAAATGTCGCGCTTGCAAGGTAAACGTACGCTCATCACTGGCGGCACCAGTGGCATCGGGCTGGAAACGGCAAAGCAGTTCCTGGCGGAGGGTGCTCGCGTGATCGTAACGGGTGTCAACCCCGATTCGATTGCAAAGGCCCAGGCCGAACTGGGCCCGGAAGTGCCGGTGCTGCGCGCCGACTCGGCCAGCGTTGCAGCACAAAAGGAGCTGGCACAAGTCATCAAGGAACACTACGGCCAACTCGACGTTGCTTTCCTCAATGCCGGCGTATCCGTCTGGCGGCCCATTGAGGAATGGACGGAAGACATGTTCGACCGCATTTTCGACATCAACGTCAAAGGGCCGTACTTCCTGATGCAGGCGTTGTTGCCGGTCTTCGCAAATCCTGCTTCCGTAGTGTTGACCACTTCCGTAAGCGCGCATGCAGGCGCAGATCGCTCGTCCGTGTATGCCGCAACGAAGGCCGCATTGCTGAACATGTCGAAGACACTCTCGACCGAATTGCTGGGTCGTGGCATCCGTGTCAACGCAGTGAGCCCTGGCCCCGTCGAGACTCCGCTTTACGACAAGGCCGGTATTCCGGACGCTTATCGCGAGCAGATTAACAAAGCGATCACGGCAACCATTCCGCTTGGCCGCTTCGGTACCTCCGACGAGGTGGCCAAAGCAGTGCTGTATCTGGCATCCGACGAGTCGCGCTGGACGGTCGGCTCTGAAATCGTCCTTGACGGCGGCCGCCTGCTGAATGGCTAAGCGCGCCGCTCAAGAATTGCGCGAATGCAACATCGCCTGGGCTGAGTAATCAGGTACTGAACGCCCGCCTCAGCACTCAGCGACGAACGAGTCCAATCCAGACTGTGCAAACAGCGGTACGCGGGAAACCTCTGCCGCTGTTTCCGCTTGATAAACCATCCAGGGCCACTAAAAGCAATGAACGCTCTTACGCTAATAAGCCACCCACTATGCCCATTCGTACAGCGCGCCGCGATTGTGCTTCTTGAAAAGGGCATCCAGTTCGATCGGATAGATGTCGATTTATCAGCCAAGCCAGACTGGTTCCTGGCCGTTTCGCCAACCGGCAAGGTCCCAGTGCTCAAAGTGCGCCAGGACAATGCGCAAGATGCGATCCTATTCGAAAGCATGGTCATCTGCGAGTACCTCGACGAAACCCAAGGCGGCGCGCCGATGTACCCCGTTGATGCGTTAGCTCGCGCACGGAATCGCGCATGGATCGAGTTCGCGTCGCAGACTCAAGCTGAAGCCTGGCAGTTTCTCCACGCTCGTGACTCTGCGACCGCAGATGCCAAGCGCACCGCATTTCGCGAACGGCTCGGCAAACTGGAGTCAGAAATAGGCGTGGGGCCGTTCTTCGATGGCTCAGCCTTTGGAATGGTTGATGCGGTTTATGCCCCGCTTTTCCGTTACTTCGAGAGTATCGACGCAACTGCAGCACACCAGATTTTCGACGGCCTTCCGCGCATTTCAGCTTGGCGTGAGGCACTTGAGGCGCGCGCCAGCGTAAGGGATGCCGTTGTCGAAGACTATGCCGATCGATTCCAAACGCATCTGCGCCAACAAGGAGCGCTGATCGCTGCCGCTTAACCGAAGCGATAAAAATCCATTCACGCACTCTCACGCTCGATCAACCGACACCCCAGCAGATTCAATCGCGAGACCTCATCCTCTACCGGCAGGCGACCGAGACTCTCCAACACCCGTGTGGCGGCCAACACGCCGATTTCCAGCGCAGGGGGCTTGATGGTGCTCAGGCTCGGCAACAGCATTTCGGCAAAGGGATAATCGCCAAAGCCGAACACCGCGCACTCCTCCGGGATTTTCAGCCCTGCCCGTTGCCCGGCTAACAAGCCACCGGCAGCAAGGTTATCGTTGGCGAAAATGATCGCGTCGGGGCGCTGGGCCTCGCGCATCAATGCATCCATGGCTTGCTTGCCAGCCTCGAACGGTGCCCGGCCAGCGTCCGGCGTGAACACCCAAGGCTCCAGTTCCAGCGCCAGCAACGTCGCGGCATAGCCATCGCAGCGCTCCTGCGCGCTGAGGTCTCCCACCATGCTGTTCTGCACAAAAGCGATGCGTCGATAACCCTTGCCGTGCAGATAACGAACAGCTGTCACACCGACTTCATAGTGGGAAAAACCGATCTGCACCGGGTCACGTTCAGGTTGGTAATCCCAGGTTTCAATCACCGGAATGTCCGCCTCCGCGATCATCTTTTCGGTGCCGGCGCTGTGGTAGTGGCTGGTCAGCACCAGCGCCGCCGGTGACCAGCCTAGGAACGCCCGAACCGCATTTTCCTCCTGTTCCAGGGAGAAATAACTCGACGCCAGCAGTGCCTGATAACCGTGCAGGCTGAGGGTGTCGCTGAAGCCTTGAAGGGTATTGGCGAAGATTGGCCCGGAGATGTTCGGGATCACCATCGCCACGATCTTGCCCCGCGCCGATGCCAGCCCACCAGCCACCAGATTCGGCACATAACCCAGCTCATTGACCGCCGCGGCGATCCTTTCGCGACGCTCGGGTGAGACCTGCTCCGGCTGGTTGAAATAGCGCGAGACCGTGATAGCGGAAACGCCGGCGTGCTTGGCCACCGTGCTCAGCGTCACGCGTCCGGCGCCGCGGCGTTTGCGTCCGGGGGGCTTCTCGATACTCAACTGGAACTCCTTTTTAGCCTTAAATTACATATAAATATAATTTTTTATTATTTTACGATCTATACCTGATCTCTCAATACTGGTGATGTTAGCGCTACCGAAGCATGTTGTCTGCTACTCGCTCGAGCGAATGCCCCAAGACAAATTCAAGGCGCCGTGGCTAAAGGCCAGCGGCGGTTCAGGGCAACTTCCAAGCAGGCACAACGATGCATTACATTCTTGGGGAACAACAGAAACTGGCGCGGTCGATACGCGCCGCCACGCCACGCCAGCAGCATTTGGGCCTGTTACTGGCTGGGCTCACAGCGTTGCCACTGCCCTACGCCGTTGCCGCGGACAGTACCGCGGCCGCCCAGGTTCAACCGCTGACCCTGCAGGCAGTCACCGTCACTGCCACCCGCCGCGAAGAATCCCTGCAGAAAGTCCCGGTGGCGGTTTCGGTGGTAGACGGCGAACAGCTGGAGCGTGACAACCGCAACGGCGTCGCCAGTATCGTCCAACAGGTGCCGTCGCTGAATTTCCGTACTGGCGCGTCGAACAAAGACACCTCGCTGTTCATCCGCGGGGTCGGGACCATTTCCACCTCCCCCGGCGTCGAACCAACGGTGGCGACAGTGATCGACGGCGTGGTTTACGGCCGTCCTGGCCA
This sequence comes from Pseudomonas sp. NFACC13-1, assembly GCF_900104425.1. Taxonomy (NCBI): domain Bacteria; kingdom Pseudomonadati; phylum Pseudomonadota; class Gammaproteobacteria; order Pseudomonadales; family Pseudomonadaceae; genus Pseudomonas; species Pseudomonas sp. NFACC13-1. The sequence goes on from NZ_FMXV01000032.1 coordinate 34,560, forward strand.
GGCAACCCTTGACCTTCTCGATCTGGAGCGCATCGAAGTGCTGCGCGGCCCGCAGGGCACGCTGTTCGGCAAGAACGCCTCGGCCGGGGTCCTGAACATCGTGACCAAGGCGCCCGACAGCGAGACCCACGGCTACATCGACCAGTCGTACTACAGCGGCAATGAAAGCCGCACCCGCTTCGGCATCGGCGGCAGCCTGATTCCAGAGACCCTGACCGGTTCCGTCACCACGCTGTTCGGCAGTTACGATGGGAATGTCGACAACGAACACAACGGTCATGAAGTCAACGGCTACAACCGCAAGGGCGTGCGCGGCAAACTGGCATTCACGCCCAACGACGACGTCACCTTCACCCTTGCGGCCGACTACATGCAGTCCCACGACGATGCGCCCAATGGAGTGGTTACCAAGGCCCTGACGCCAGCGTTCGCCAATGCCTTGAACCCGGTGCGGGCCAGCGGCGATAACCGTGACATCAACACCGACACCCGCAGCCACGTGGAAGACGTCAACAAGGGCTTGTCCGGCCAGCTCGACTGGAACCTCGGCGACTACACCCTGACATCCATCACCGCCTGGCGCGGCTGGGACAACACCCAATACCAGGACGGCGACCGTCTCGGCACCGTCACTGCCGCCTTTCCCGGCACCGCCGACAAGGGCGAGCTGGATTACAACCAATACTCCCAGGAACTGCGCCTGGCCTCACCCAAGGGCCAGTTTCTCGAATACGTAGGCGGCCTGTTCTACATGCACGCCAAGGACGAGGAAACCTACCGACGCACGTTGACCACCGTCAGCACCACCAATCGTGGCGTCGCCGACTACAGCACCACCAGCGACAGCTATGCGGTGTTCGGCGAAAGCACCCTTAATTTCACTTCGGACTTTCGTGGCATCGCCGGCCTGCGCTGGACTCACGACGACCTGGAATACGATCACCGCCGTGTTTCCACCTCGACCACTGCGGTCAGCGGCATTCAGCCGGGCACCAACAGTTCCGGCTCGGTGGACGAAGACGGCTGGTCCGGTCGGCTCGGCGTTCAGTATGACTTGAGCGACGCGGTCACGACCTACCTGACCTATTCGCGAGGTTATAAAGGCCCGGCCTACAACGTGTTCTTCAACATGCAACCACGCGATACCGAAGCGCTGAAACCGGAAACGTCCAACACCTGGGAAGTCGGCATCAAGGCGACCTCATGGAACAATCGCCTGACCACCAATCTGGCGGTGTTCCACAGCGACTACGACAACTACCAGGCAAACTTTTTCGACACCGTCGCAGGTCAAGTGGTGACGCGTTTGATCAATGCTGGCAGCGTCAGTGCCGAAGGTGTCGAACTGGATTACACCTTGCAGGCGACCCAACAACTCAAGTTATCCGGCGCCCTTGCCTACACCCGCGCCAGGATCGACGCGTTCGCCTGCCCGGCGGGCGCGGCGGCTTCGTGCAACGTCAACGGCAAGCCGCTGCCGTACAGCCCGGACTGGAAAAGTTACGTGCGCGCCGACTACAGCATTCCGCTGGACAACGGTCTGGATATTGAACTGGGGACCGACTACAGCTGGCAGAGCGAGGTGCAGTACGACATCAGCCAGAACCCGGATACCAGACAGGGCGCCTACGGTATCTGGAATGCCAGCATTGCCCTGGCCGATTACAACGAAGGCTGGCGCGTAGCGCTGTTGGGCAAGAACCTCGCCGACAAGTCCTACTCACCGCTGCTGGCCAGTGGAGGCAACTACATCTACCGGGCTGTGCCCCGGGACGACGAGCGCTATTTCGGTGTGCAAGTGCGCAAGGATTTTTGAGCCGTTGCGCACGCTCGACGATTGATCAAGGAACTGGCTATGACCCACACAACCCGCCAACTCAAACTGGGCGCTTTTCTGATGGCCACCGGGCACCACGTCGCGGCATGGCGCCATCCACAGGTTCCGGCCAACGCCGGGCTGGATTTCAAGCATTACAAACATCTGGCCCAGATCGCTGAAGCAGCCAGATTCGATGCCTTGTTTGTCGCCGACAGCGTCGCCGCGGCGACGGGTGAAGCAGCCAGCCGCATGGCGCGCTCGGATCATTTCGAGCCGTTGACCCTGCTAGCGGCCCTGAGCGCAGTCACCGAGCGAATCGGACTGATCGCGACCGCCACGACGAGCTACAACGAGCCCTACCATGTGGCGCGTAAATTCGCCTCCCTGGATCACCTGTCCGGCGGCCGCGCAGGCTGGAATCTGGTGACGTCCGACGCGGCCGCGGAAGCGGCGAATTTCGGCCGCGAAGAACACATCGGTCACGCCGAGCGCTACCGTCGCGCCCGGGAATTTCACCAAGTCGTCACCGGCCTCTGGGACAGCTGGGAAGATGATGCTTTCATCCGAGACAAGGTTTCGGGTCAGTACTACGCCCCAGGCAAGCGGCATCTCCTGGATCACAGCGGCGAACACTTCAAAGTCAAAGGTCCGCTGAACGTCGCCCGCTCCCCACAAGGCCAGCCGGTAGTCGTCCAGGCCGGCGCTTCACAAACCGGTCGGGAGCTGGCAGCGCAAACCGCTGAAGTGGTGTTTACCGCGCAGACATCAATGACCAATGCCCAGGCTTTTTATGCCGATTTGAAGGGCCGCCTGGAAGCGTTCGGACGCAATCCTGACTCGCTGAAAATCATGCCGGGGGTGTTTGTCGTGGTCGGAGAAACACAAGCGCAAGCCTGGGAGAAGTTCGAAGAACTCCAGGCGCTGGTCGAGCCCGAAGTCGGCATCGCCCTGCTTGGGCGCATGCTGGGCAACTTCGATTTATCCGGTTACCCGCCGGACGGCCCGTTGCCTGAGCTCCCGCTGACCGATAACGGCCAGCAAAGCCGACAGCAACTGCTGACCGACCTGGCCGGCTCGGAAAACCTCAGCCTGGCGCAATTGGGTCGCAGAATCGCCGGCGGCCGTGGGCATTACAGCCTGATCGGCACACCGGGACAAATTGCCGATGAATTGCAGAACTGGTTCGAAAGCGACGCGGCGGACGGTTTCAACGTGTTGGTCCCCCACCTGCCCGGTGGGCTGGAAGACTTCGCGCAGCAGGTGGTGCCCGAACTGCAAAGGCGTGGGCTGTTTCGCCGTGAATACGAGGGCCGGACCCTACGGGAAAACCTGGGACTGGCGCGCCCGGGCAACCGCTTCGTCTCAACCTGACAAGCCACTTTTCCAATGCCGGGAACGGCCTCTACGGTTCCGGCACAGCAAAGAGAGACGACGATGAATGTTCTGAAAAAAATTTGTGCAGGTCTTGCCCTGCTCGGCCTGACCCACATCGCCGCCGCGGCGGACCCCGCGACGCTGAGGATCGGCTACCAGAAGGGCTCGATCGCCCTGGTACTGGCCAAGGAACACGGCCTCCTGGAAAAACGCTTCGGACAGACCGCCGTCAAGTGGATCGAATTTCCAGCCGGGCCGCAGATGCTCGAAGCACTGAACATCGGCGCGCTGGATGTCGCCTCCACGGGCGACATTCCACCGCTGTTCGCCCAGGCCGCCGGCGCCGACCTGGTGTACATCGGCGCCGAGCCGGCCAAACCCCAGGCCGAAACCATCCTGGTGCGCGGTGACAGCCCACTGCACGACATTGCCCAGCTCAAAGGCAAGAAAGTTGCCTTCCAGAAAGGCTCCAGTTCACACAACCTGATCCTGCGCGCCTTGAACAAGGCGGGTCTGAGTTACAAAGACATACAGCCGATCTACCTGCCTCCCGCAGACGCACGCGCGGCATTCGAACAAGGCAGCGTCGATGCCTGGGCGATCTGGGAACCCTACGCGTCACTGGCCCTGAGCCAAAGCGGCGGTCGCGTACTCGCCAATGGCGAAGGATTGGGCCTGTCCGGCCCGGTCTACACCGCCCGGCGCGACTATGCCCAAAGCCACGGTGCGTTCCTCCATGCACTGCTTGATGAGTTGACCGCAGCCGAAGCCCTGACTCGCAGCCAACGGGAGGCAAGCCTTCGAGTGCTGACTCAATCCATGGGGTTGCCCGAAGCCGTGGTCGCTCGTTACGTGGATAATCGGCCGCCGTCACCCGTGCTGCCCATTGATGAAAAAATCATCGAGGCGCAGCAGGCCACAACAGATCTGTTTTATGCCAACAAACTGTTGCCTAAACGGCTGGACGTGAAGGATGCGGTCTGGACGCCGGCAAACTGAGGCTGACCTGGCGCGGTCAACGCGCCAGGTTCCGGATCGCCGTGTCGAATCAGGCCGCCTGCCCGTAGGGCAAGCATATTGGCCGCTTCAAGGCAGGCTATAGGCTATGACCCAATCTCCTCGGTCCGGGGACTGACGAGCACCACCGGCGGTGATGACGACGTACTGTTTTCCAGACTTCGGCGACACGTAAGTCATCGGGCCTCCTTGGCTACCCACTGGCAAACGGGCTTTCCAGATTTCCCCACCGTCAAAGCTGTTGAAAGCGCGCAGGTAGAAATCCTGGGTACCAGCAATAAACACCAGGCCACCTTGCGTCGACAGCGTGCCACCAAGGGTTGGCAGACCCACCTTGATCGGAAGGTGCATACGGATCCCAAGGGGGCCGGTGTCTTCGACGGTGCCGACCGGGACTTGCCAGGCAACCTTACGAGTCTTCATGTCGATGGCGGTCAGGGTGCCGAATGGCGGCGCCTGGCATGGAATGCCTGCAACCGACAGGAAGCGGTTTTTGTTGACCGCATAAGGCGTGCCTTTTAGCGGAACAGCCCCCATGCCTGTGTTCAGCGCTTCGCCAGCGGACGCACCGGTAGGCCGTGCTTTAGGTGCCTCTGCTGGGGCCCCGATCATCTGGATCCACAGGCCCAGGCGCATGTCGTTGACGAAGATGAAGCCATGCACTGGGTCAGTAGAGATGCCGCCCCAGTTCATGCCGCCCAGCGAACCCGGGAAGCTCAGCGATTTGTCGGTGCCCGGCGCTGTAAAAAGGCCCTCGTAACGCATGGACTTGAAGTCGATACGGCATAGCAACTGATCGTAAGGCGTCGCGCCCCACATATCCGACTCGGTCAGATGCTGGGCACCGATCTGTGGCATGCCGACGGATTTTGGCTGGGTCGGCGAGTACGGTTCGTTCGGAATGTCGCCCGGCCTGACGGGTACTTCACTGACTTCAGTCAGCGGCTTGCCGGTAGCGCGATCGAGGACGAAAATCTGCCCGGCCTTGGTCCCGATCACCACCGCAGGAACAGTTTTGCCGTCTGCTTGCGGGAAATCGATCAGGCTCGGTTGCATCGGCAAATCGAAATCCCAGAGATCGTTGTGCACGGTCTGATAGACCCACTTCTCATCACCGCTGGTGGCATCCAGCGCCAGCAGTGAGGCGCCGTACTTGTGGTTCAACTCGGTACGTTCAACACCGTAGATGTCGGTGGACGAACTGCCCATTGGCAGGAACACCGTGTTGGTTGCCGGATCGTAAGACATCGGCGCCCAACTGTTCGGGGTGCTGCGTACATAGGTACTGTTGTCAGCTGGCGCGGTTTTGCTTTGCGGATTGCCCGGGTCGAACGCCCAACGCATTTGGCCGCTGATCACATCAAAACCACGAATCACGCCGCCTGGCATGTCGGTTTGAACGTTGTCGGCAACGCGGCCGCCAACCACCACCGTGGTACCGGCCATTAGCGGCGCCGAGGATAATTGATAGTAGCTGTCCGGCACATTGCCCAGACCGGCTTTGAGATCAACCTGGCCATTGGTGCCGAAACCCTGGCAGAACTCGCCTGTGTCAGCATCGACGGCAATCAGGCGCGCATCGATGGTATTCGTCAGCACACGACGCTGGCAGTTGGCGCCGGCAGGAATGCTGACCGGTGTGATTGGCGAGCGGGTCGCCTGGGCGACTGGCTGGGTAGCGTCAAAATAGGCGAGGCCACGGCAACGCTGCCAGACTTTCGACTGCGCGTTGATCGCGTTCTTCCACAACTCTTTACCGGTGTCGGCATCGAGGGCGATCAGGTTGTTGTGGGGTGTGCAGATGAACACCTTGTTACCAATCTGCAGTGGCGTCAGCTGGTCTTCGGCGCCATTACCATCGCTCTCGGCAATATCGCCGGTGTGATAAGTCCACGCGACCTTCAACTTGTCGACGTTGTTGCGATTGATCTGATCCAGCGCGGCGAAACGACTGCCACCCTCGGTGTTGCCGTAGTGCGCCCAATCCTTTTGAGCTTTGGCCGGGTCGACCGCCGTCACGCCTGGGCCATCACCTGTCGGGGCGACGCTTGGATGAGCCACGAACATGTTGCCCGCCGAGACGGCGAGCACCACGGCCAACACGCCCGCCAGGCCATAGGCACCGCGGCCCGAAGCTGCACCGCTGGCACGCTTGAGCTGTGGATACACCAACGCCACTGCCAAGCCGATTACGCCAAACATGAACAGACGCGAGAACAGTGGCCAGAACACTAGCCCGACATCCACCAGCGCCCAGATTGCCGTACCGAGGAGAAACGCCCCGAACCACCACGCACCGGCCGGTTTTCGGCAAGCGATCAACACGCCTGAAACGACCATGGCAAGGCCACCGATCAGGAAGTACCACGACCCTCCTAAACTAAGCAACTTCACCCCGCCAACAGCCAGCGCAAGGCCGAGCATGGTGATGATCACGCCTAATCCAATCAAAATGATTGCCGAGACCCTTGATAGGTGCTGTGCATGCTTCATATACAAACCTTCACTGAAATGAAGTGAATATTATATAGGTAGCTAACTACTTATTGGTGCCTTACGTCGGCGCCGTCACCTCCAGGTGCATCTGGCGGTTGACTTGATGCCTGTGCACCAAGCCCTGGCCTGGCCTGGCGAACTAATGGTCCTAGGCTAGAGTCAATGCTTCTGGATATTTTTAGAGGATGGAGCAATGGCCACTAGCTACAGCGCCCCTGGGATCATGATCGTCGATATCAACGGATACGCCGATAACGCCTACGACATGGTCATACAGCCCGACGGCTCAGTATTGGTCGCCGGTCTCTCCTACCATGCGCTCGACCTTGACTACGGCCAAGACTTTTCCTTGGCCCATCTCAACGCCGATGGCAGCGTGGATTCGACCTACGGCAATGCTGGACGGCTGGTGATTCATAAGCAAATCCCCCTCGAAAAGGACTATAGCCTTCGCGTCCAGACTGACGGGGCGGTGGTGGCGGCCCACGAAGGGCACGATAACACCCCCATCGTCCAGCGTTGGGGCCCGGACGGTAAAGCCGATGCCGTGTTCAACGCCAATGCCCAGGCCAGCCTGTCCAGCGGCTTCGGCCACGCGCCGATAGTGGAAGTCAACGCTGACGGCAGCGTGTTGGTGGGGGCCGTCGAGGGCAGCACGCTGAGAGTGACGCAGCTGCATGCCGACGGCACACAAGATCTCTCCTTCGGCACAAACGGAATCCTGACATTGCAGGCCCCTGGAACGCTTGATTTCGTGCTAGGCCTCACCTCCCTGGCGGATGGCGGCATACTCGTCCAAGGTGCGCCGAACTTTCATAACAGCTTGCTCAAATACACAGCTGGTGGAGAACTGGACACCCACTTTGGCGTCAATGGCATCATGGAGATCGATGTTGGCAGCTACGGCGGCGGTGTGGCGGTGCAAGACGATGGCAAAATACTGCTATCCAACACGACCTCTTTCGATGACTTCACCGTGCTGCGTTTCAACGCCGATGGCAGCCCCGACGTCAGTTTCGGCAACCAAGGTTCGGTCAGCATTAATCTGCCTGGCGATTACGCCGCAGGCAAAGCAATAGCTGTGCAGGACGATGGCAAGATTCTGCTCGGAGGAAGCGCTTTCGCCAATGGCGGCAGTGATTTTGCTGCGGTTCGGCTAAACGCCGATGGCAGTCTGGACAGCACTTTCGGCAGCACGGACGGCAGTACCCGTTTGGTGGGGTCGTCCGGCAGCGATGTATTGGAAGGCTTGGGTACCGATGAAATCCTGCGTGGCCTGGCAGGTGACGATGTGCTGCAAGGCAATCTCGGCCGCGACTTGCTCTCCGGCGGTGCGGGGAACGACGTATTCCGCTATGCCAGCGTGACAGACAGCTTTCGCACCGCTGACAGCAGTGGCAGTGACCGCATACTCGATTTCAATCCTGCCGAGGATCGCATCGACCTCAGTGCCCTGGGTTTCACCGGGATCGGGAACGGATACGACGGCACCTTGTTGATTGGAAATAACGCAGACGATACCCGCACCTATCTGAAAAGCTTCGAGGCCAATGCCGACGGCCAACGCTTCGAGCTGGTGCTCGATGGAAACTTTGCCGGACAACTCGACGACAGCAACCTGATGTTCAGCACGGCGAGCGTCGCCCGCTCCAGCATCGATAATGCTGCGCTCCCCGGGGATCTTTCCGCGCCTGAACCTGTGGAGCTGACGCTGATAGGCACCGTAGATCCCCATACTTATAACGTGGTCTGATCGGGTTGCGCGGCGCTGTGTGCTTACCGTATCTGGTACAGCACAGCAGCCCCTGGCTTGGGCTCGAAAGCCGGCACGGTGCGCTGCTCAAGTGGCATGCCCTTGGCGTCCCAAACCAAGGTGTCCGATGGATACTCGTCCTTGCGGGTCATGACGTCGATCTGCTTGGCGATCACCTCCGAGCTTGCAGGCACCTCGGGGTTCCATTCGAATACGCCAACTCGACCGTAGAATACAGCCGGCGCGTCGACATCGAGACGACGATCGGGACACATCACCAAGCCACGATCAAGCATGACCCGTAACGCGCCAACAGGCACCGCCTTCACCGTGGGCGTGGTGCGCTCGGTGCTGTGGCCTGGGCAGACATTGGCCGAGCGAGTCACCATGTCCTCGACCACTTGACGGTCGGATTGGGCCTGCGCCGAAAAGGCAACGGCAGACAAGGCGAGCACGACAAGATTTGACTTCCAGAGCACGCGAAACCTCCTATGGCAAAAAATACTCCAACGTTTCAGACCGCCCCCATGTAAGAACCGTCCGGTGCCAAGGGGCACTCTTGAAGACTACCAAGACATTAGTTTGTTCCACTTGCTGATTGATAACCCTAGCGCTGACTACCGCCATTCATCCGCATGCACAGATAGGTTTGAGAGGAGCACGTTGTGCCGTCGATCACCTGAATGCCCCCTACCGGCTCCCCCTCAGAAAATCCCTACGAAAATATCTTGCAGATAAAGTAACGCCGGCTATGCTCCCAAAGCTGACTTTCAGGATACTGGCTCCGAGCCACAAGACCTTCGATCTTGCCGTCCGGGCATCGCAACGCTGATTAGCAGGAAGCTACACATCTGGCGACGCAAACGCGTTCGTCATGGTGTTCCCCAGGAGGGAGCCATGTCCGCACCAGGACAGTACCTGTTTGCACTAGCGGCCCATGATCGCGTGGACTTGCTCGATATCAGTGCCCCTTACGAGCCATTCAAACGGATGGCTCGGAGAGAACCGCCGTACAACCCCGCCCTCCCTTGCCCCGCCCAATCGCCGGACCACTGCCCAACGGCAGGTCGCACCTGCGACTCCTCCGGCATGGCTGCGAACGTCGCCAATGAGCTGAAGCGCAAAGACTCCTCCTGGAAAACAGGCAGCCTCACCGCAGGATCGATGCCGGTTCCCCTGTAAATCAGCTGATCAAAGGACACACGGCCACCAAGGCTGTCGCACACATTCGCGCAATGGCGCAGGGAGAACAATATGACTTCGCTTCGTATAGTCCTGGCCGGGTTGTTGGCCTGCACAACCTCCCAGGCAGTGTTTGCCGAACTCGCCGCCCAGCCGTTCCTGGCGCCGCCCAGGCTCGTTGAAAAAGGCGCGCCGGGCACGCTGAAGGCAACTGAGTCGACCCTTGCGAAAACAGATTGCAACCCGCAGGGCGACATTACCCGCGACGGACAAACCGTCGAACTCAACCTGCAAGTGCAGAAACGCGAAAACTATATCTACAACCCGGGCAATCCCGACGGGGCCAAGGACAAGGTCCAGCTGCGTTCCTATGGCGGCTGTCTGTCGGGGCCACTGATCGATGTGCAGCCCGGCAACACCTTGCGGGTCCACCTGGACAACCAGCTGGATAAAAATGATCCCAGCTGTCCGGGAGGGGGTGATCCGGCGAATGGCCAGCCGGGCTGCTTCAATACGATCAATCTGCATTACCATGGGATGCACGTGTCGCCGTCGGGCAACAGTGACAACGTGCTGTTGAACATCGCTCCGCAAACCAAATTCGAATACGAGATCAACATCCCCACCGATCACCCCTCGGGCACTTTCTGGTACCACGCGCACCGGCATGGCTCCACGGCGCTGCAAGTCGCCAGCGGTGCCGCGGGCGCCCTGATTGTGCGCGGCAACCGCCCCTACACGGGCGGCAAGCCAGGCGACATCGACACTATTCTCAAGGACGCGGCCGGGAAGCCCATTACCGAACAAGTCTTTCTGTTCCAGCAAATCCCGTATGCGTGTTTCGACGACAAGGGCGCCATCATCAAGCAAAAGGATCTCACCTGGACGTGTCCCAGCGGCAAAACCGGTGTGGTAGAGAACTTCGATGCACAACTTTCCTCGGCCACTGTCTGGGATGAGAGCGGTCGGTTCACCAGCATCAATGGCGTGGTGCAACCGACCCTGCAGGGCATTGCCGCGGGAGAAATCCAACGCTGGCGGTTCATTCATGGGGGCATCCACGACACCGTGAACCTGCAAATCGTGCCCATGAACACGACCCATCCCAAAGCCAGTCTCGCGCTCAAAGGCGTGCTCAGCGGTACACCGAAGGAACAGGCTGCGCTGATCACCGACCTGTGCCCGGCGACCGTGCCGGGCACCAGTACACCGGTCGAGCTCGTACCTCAGTTCGAAATCGCCGCCGACGGACTCACACGCACTGCAATTCGCCCCATCGGCGTCAATAAGAAGAGCGTGAGCGGCGGCATCGGCAGCAACTTCCTGCAACCGGGCTATCGCAGCGATGTGCTGCTGATGTTCCCCCGCGACGGCACCTACTGTGTACTGAACCAGGCAGCAACTCCCGCTGAACGCGCCAATGCTGGCCCCAAGGGAGGCCCGGGCGGCCAGGGTCCGAACGAAACACAATTGCTGGCCACGGTCATCGTGTCGGGCGGCCAGGTTGTGACTGATGATCCGCAAGGCTACATCCAGCAAGCGCTGTACGACGCTAACAAAACGGATAAATCGCTCCCTGCCGCCGCCCTGGAAGGGCTGCGAACCGGAGACCTGAACCCCTGGCGCGGGATGGATGACCTGAAGAACGCCGTGGTCAATGACGACATTCAGAAGGCCGATTTTTTTATTGGCAATCCGCCATTCCCACCCTCGCCACCCGCCAACGCGCCGAAGAAACCGGGAGACCCGTGGACCGGCCCGTTCGGCTTCTACATCAACTACAAGTCCTACGATCCGGACCGCATCGATTTCACCCGACAGGTCAATACGACCGACGATTGGGTCCTGACCTCCCAGGGTGAACCTCATATCTTTCACATCCACGTCAACCCGTTCCAAGTGATGGACGTGCTCTACGCCAAGCCGGGCGAGAAGCCCAAAAGCATCTTCGGCGCCAACGGCGAGTGCCTGGTGCCAGCCGACGAACTGGGCCTACAGAATCAATACTGCGGGATGTGGCATGAGTTCAAGGACACCCTCTTCGTGCAGAACGACTACCAGGTCCTGGTGCGCACGCACTACGACCGCTACATCGGTGAGTTCGTCATCCACTGCCACATCCTCGACCACGAAGACGGCGGCATGATGACCAATATCCAGATCGTGCCGGACATCACGGCTAGCGGCGGAGGCATTGGCATGGCTGGTATGAAGCACACGGCACATCAACACTCGGACTCCAAGCAACCCTGATCAGGAGTTATCGGCTATGAGCAATCCCTTTGCAGGACAATGGACGTACAGAAGTTTTCTCAACAACCCCGCGTTGACTGACGGTGACCCGAAAAAACTCGAGGCGCTGTTATTCGCCGAAGGTGTGTGGACCGTAGAGGACACCACCAACGAGACGTTCATGGGCGAACTCAGTTTCGGGGCAAACGCCGTTATGGATTTGAAGGGGCTCATCACCCATGGCCACGGTCGTCCAGACCATGTGCACATTGCGGGCAGCGGGCGTCCCGGGACCTCGACACAAGACTACTTCTACGATTATGACGGGTCGCTGACGGAGCGTTGGCCCAACGGCGTGAGCCAGGTTCCGGCCATCACCGGGTCGGTCATCCGCATGAAACCTCACAATGGCGAACCCGCTGGACTGGTCGCCTCGTTCATCTGCGTCAAAAGTACCTAGGTACTGTTTGCCGGGACACTACCGGGCCGCCACGGATGTCGAGCAAGCAATGCTGGCGACCCAGGATCCGATCCACTGCAACGTTCGTTATTGACGACAAGGAGTCGAGCATGACCACTACCTCCACCACAGCGCCTGTCGCCCAACCTAGCTGGTACGGGCAGATCCGCGACATGTTCACCTCAGTAGACCGGGCGCACATGGCCAGGCAAGGCCTCGACCTGGCCAGCTACGACGCGGTGATGAAACACGCAGGCGACATCTACCAACAAGTGGCGGGGGGCAATATGCCGCCAGACCGACCCTGGCCGGCTGACTGGGTGGGTACCTTCCTCAACTGGATGAACAACGGCTACCCGAAAGGAGTCCCCGCTGCCAGCGTCAACGCAAGGGACTTCGCTGCGCGGTCACTGTTCAGCGCAGACGCGTCCACCGCCAGGGTCCGCAAGGACATCACCACGCTGTCCAGCGCCGAGCTCGATCTGCTCAAACAGGCGTTTTCAGCCATTATGGCCATGGACCCCAGCGATCCCAACAGCTACTTCACGCAGGCCGGTTATCACTGGTTTCCGGCACCCAATACCTATTGCATGCATCACGTCCCGGGCTACAACCCTTGGCACCGAGCCTATCTGGTCAGCTTCGAGAACGCCCTGAGATCGGTCCCCGGCTGCGCGAACGTCACCCTGCCCTACTGGGATATCACCACGCCCTTCCCCGACGTGCTTAAAAGCCCGCCCTTCGACCAGTACACGTTGCAGCAAGCGGCCAGCTCCGATTATCCGGCAGGCTACGTCACCACACGTTTTACCTACGACACGATCGCCCAGAACCTGCTGACCTATGGGGTGACTGATGATGTGAACCGAGCCATGAGCAAAACTGACTGGGAGGACTTCCACGGCTATTGGTCCGGCGCCGCCCACAACACCATCATTGCCGCCCACGACAGTGGCCACAACTCAATTGGCCCCACCATGCAGAACCAGGAAGTGGCGGCCTTCGACCCAGTGTTCTGGTTCTTCCATTGCAATTGGGACAGGCTGTTCTGGGAATGGCAGAAAAAAATGCTGGCCACCGATCTGCATGGATTGCTCACGACCATCAACGAAGTCACCGACCCCGTCAGTTATCAGATCTTCAACGATACGGCGCTGCAAACCCTGAACCCATTCACCAGCACCCCACCAGAGCTGAACACGCTGGCGATCATCGACTCGGTCGGTCAACTCGGCATCGACTATGCGCCCGCGGCGACAGGCTCGAACGTCGATTTCCTGCCGAAGTCCCAGCGTACGCTCGCTGCGTCCAAACACTTCACGGTTGAAGCCGATCGGGTCAATGTGCGGGTCAGCGGTATCAATCGCCTGAAGATCCCCGGCAGCTTCTCGGTGCACTTGCAAAAAGACGCCAAGACCATCGCCTCCAGAGCATTGTTTCAACCGGTAGAGGTTCAAAGCTGCGCCAATTGCGTGACCAATGCCATGACCCAATTCGATTTCGAATTACCCATGGCGGCCGTGTTGGGCGGCAAGCTGAGCGTCTGGGTAGAGCCGGCGAACAAGGACTTCATCGGCGATCGGTTCCCGCAGAAGCTGATGGGCGATCCCGTCATTGATGTGCATCTATTGCTGCAAACTCAGTAGCGCTGCTGGACCAAGGGTACCGGACTTCAGGCGTTGGAGTCCGGCTTCAGCCGTTGACGAACGCCAGATAGCCATCAGCGTCGAGAACGCCCCCCATGCGCCCAGGCTCTGTTCTACGCAAATTTACCTACGACCCCTGGCCGGTGCTTTTGGCAATGGCGGGACTCGGCCTGGCCTTGTCCGTCTACAACGACATCACCACCAACGGACCTGCGTTTTGCGTCACTGTGAATGGGCTATCGATCTTCACGAGTTGGCCTGCCGCCCTGCAAGCGGAGCTGGCACTCAACCCACCCCAGCGAATCCTGGCCGGTTGGGCCTTGATGCTCCTGGCCATGATGCCACCCCTCCTGGCGACGCCACTCATACACGTCTGGCGCTCCAGCCTGCCAAGCAGGCGAATACAAGCGTCAGTCGGCTTCCTGCTCGGTTACGGAGCCATGTGGATGGCCGCCGGCCCGCTCCTGATCGCCCTGGCGCTGTTGCTACAGATGGCTGCCGCAGAAAATGCCCTGGCCGTGGCGCTGCTGGTCGCAATGCTGTGGAGCGCGAGCCCGTGGCACCGCGCAGCCCTCAATCGTGGCCACCGAATGGGGCGGCTAATTCTGTTCGGCTGGGCTGCCGACAGGGATTGCCTGATCCGAGGCCTGACGCACGGCCTCTTTTGTATCGTTTCGTGCTGGGCCTGGATGCTCGTGCCGCTTGTCAGCGGGTCCTGGCACATTCCGATGATGTTGCTGGCGGGCGCGATCCTGCTGGCTGAACGGCTCATCGCTGCCAAAAACGCCGCGCAAGAGCTGACCGTTTAAAACAAGGCTTCACGTATGCAATCCGTGTGGACCCCCCTTCCACCTCATGTTTTTTCATAGGCCGTCGATACCCTGCTAACTTCAGACGTTCAAGGAATGACGACATGACCCTTTCAATCAATTCTGTATTTATCCGGCCATCAGCCGCTCAGTTGAGCCAAACCAGCCAGCCATTGACCACCAAACCCCTCAGTGAAGACTTGCTGAAAACCACGGTCAACATCAATCCGGCGGCGATTTACCATCCAATCAATGACCCCCCCGCGCCGAGCCCGGAAACGGAATCGATCGAGAGCATGATCGCACGCACCCAGTCGCCGGATTACCCGCAAATTGCCGAGAGGCACAAAAGCGCCCATCAATCGCTGAAACTCTCTTTCGAAGAGTTCCAATCAGCGTTGGCTCACACCGACCCGGATCTCGCCGAGAAGAAATTTGGCTTCACCATCGAAGCGGATGGCAGCCTCAAGGTTCTCGACAGTTCACAGCAGCTCAGCGCTTCCGACATGGATCGGCTGAACGAGCGGCTGAATGCTTCCGGTGAATTGAAATCGGCAGCGAGCAGCTACCGCGACGCCTCCATCGCCCTGGTGGCCGCTGACGCTACGTGGGGTGGCAACTTTACGGGCGGGTACATTCTGAACAAGGACAACTTCGCCAACACCATCGACCTGGGCGCGCTATTCCTTAAAAAAGGAACAACCCCAAACGCTGAGACCCTGAACGGCTTCTTCTCCTCCCAGTTGTGGAGCAAGGGCCAGCGGATGACGCATGAAACAGTCACCCAGATGACCGTGGGCACCAATAAGGTCGACGTGACGGTTTGAGTGGCACGTTCTTGGAACTCACGCGACTTCACAGCACGCGGCGGATCCGCTTGATGGGAAACCAACGATTGACACTGACTTCCGCTAATTAACGGGTTGTGTCAATTTGGATCTTTGTGCCTCTGGCCTTCAAAACTTGCCCAGTGCACGTATGGATTCCCCCCAAGATTTGAAATCCAAGGGGTTAATTTTCTTGCCCTTGGAGGAAAAAGCTTAATTCTGGACTTTTTTTGAGGGTATCAAGGTACCTCGCACACTCAAGCCGTATCTGCCCCAGCGTCATCAAACGTCTGCTTGTCGAGATTCAAGACCTTGTCCATCACGTCCTGAGGACTGCCCTTACCCTCAACGGTATGGGTCTTGTAGTTGAAATCGAGTGCTATCCAACCCTGCAACTTCGCCTCATAACTATCAGGGTACTGTGCCTGCTCAATAGCGGGCAAATCCTTATAGTGCTCAAGTGCTGCAGTAAAGAATTTCGTCAGCTTTCCGGTTTCATTGTATTCCGCGATCGAGTTGGCAACGACCTTCTGCCGCCAGGCATATTCCTGATCGGACGACTCACTCCACGCCGCGCGACGCTCGTTAGTCGTAAAACTTCCACTGTCATCATAGATAATCAATGAGAGCTGATCGCTCGACATACCCGCAAATGGATTTTTACCACTGCCATTGACAAACTGAGTTGCATTGTCCGCACGAGCCAATAACACAGGGTCCTGAGTGTCAGGCACTTCAGCATCATTGGCTTTTTTGTTGATAAAATAACCCTCACCGGAAATCTTGCTCAAAAACTCACTGGCTTTCGCGCCAAGTTCTTTCCTGCTCAAACCCGAATCCCTTGCCGTCGCATGCGCAGCACTCTCACTCAACTGTAGAGAGAGTGAAGAAAGGCGAGTGGTACCTTTATGACTACCGACATCAGCGCTTTCAGTTGCCACCTGAGTCTTCGTTAGCGATTCATTTTGGCTCGCCGTCACATTGGAAACCTGCGAACCAGAAAACCCATTGGAATTAATTGAACCGACCAAGATAATGTCCTCCTTGTTATCAGCCATTCCTGAATACGTGGCTAGTAAATTTATTATCGGCAGCTCAAAAAAACCGTGTATCCGGGCCCGTCACGCGACCAACCTGGTTTCCTGTACGGATTCGGCCGCTTGATAGACAAAGCAGTTCCATCAGTCGCGTCCTTTTGAGAAAATCCACTTCAACGCTGTGTATCTTAAACCATTTTTTCAACATTGCGGCGCTTCTGGGGGCCACGCTTCGCAACCAGCCCCTAACATGCCGCCGCTCGCCATTAAAAGCATAGCTTTCAAAGGGAATGGACTTAATTCCAGAGTCGTTTCCAGCGAGCATCAAGAGCAACGTGAACTTCCCCTCATAGGCGCGTTAGCGATCTGCGTGATCAACACGCCAACTCCATCCAATAAAAAAGCCCGGGCTGATTCGTCCCGTAGCTGCCCCTGATCTATTTTGCCGGTCACGTTACCGATCACGATCTGCGGATAAACGACCTGCAGCGCCTGGATCGCCCAGAGCGTTTCATTGAGCTGTTGATGCGCACGCACCCCACCCGTGAACGCCGGCGAGGCAGTGAAACTCAATACCGGGCAGCCCTGCAGTACCGATTTCCCATGAGGACGGGACAACCAGTCCAGCGCATTTTTCAGCACGCCGGACATACCGTGGTTGTATTCCGGCGAGCCGATCACTAACCCATCGGCGGCCGCCACAGCAGCGCGCAAGGCAATCACGGCCTGTGGTGGATGGGCGCCATCGTCATCCTCGTTATAGGGAGGGACACTGTTCAATTCGTGGAGCGTCAACTGCACATGTTCAGGCAATCGTCCGACCACCGTACGCAGGATCGCCGTATGGGCCGATTGTTGGCGCAAACTGCCGGACAAGCCCAAGAGGTTTATCGTTGCGGTCATTTAAACACTCACGGTCTGTAGCTTGGGCTTGAGGAGAAAATGCGCGAGCGCGGGCACCAGGATCAGCGCCCCCACCATGTTCCAGACGAACATGAAGCCCAGCAAAATGCCCATGTCGGCCTGGAACTTGATCGGCGACAGTACCCAAGTGGTCACGGCCACCCCCAAGGTAATCCCGGTCATCACCACCACCTTGCCGGTGGATAACAGCGCCAGGTAATAGGCATCCGACAGGCTGGAGCCATTGCGCAGGTTGGCAAGCGTCACGCTGAGGATGTAGAGCGCGTAATCCACACCGATTCCCACCCCCAAGGCGATCACTGGCAGGGTCGCCACTTTTACACCGATGTTGAGCCCCACCATCAAGGCTTCGCACAGCACGGACGTGAGCATCAACGGCAACACCGTACAGACCACGGCTCGCCAGGACCTGAACGTGATGAAACACAGGGCAATGACCGCTGCGTACACCATGAACAACATCTGCACATTCGAACGTTTCACGACGATGTTGGTGGCCGCCTCGATACCGGCATTACCCGCCGCGTTCAGGAACTGAGTCTGATCGCTGTCATGGCTTGCCGCGAACTGTTCGACCGTCTGCACCACGCGGGTGAGCGTATCGGCCTTGTGGTCCGTCAAGTAGACATACACGGTCAGCAGATCGCAGTTCTGGTTGAACAACTCCCGCGGTGCACGAGTGATGATCGCGTTCAATAGCCCCTGGTTACGCGGTATCTCGTACCACGTCATGCTGCCCTCGTTCATCCCGGCCGCGGCCTGTTTGCTCAGTGCCGCCAGGGAGGTGGTGGACACCACGCCCGGCAACTGTTGCAACTGCGCCTCCAGTGCATCCACCGTTACCAACGTCTGGTAATTGGCGCAGACGTACTGCGGGGTCTTGACCATCACCACGTACTTGTCGCTGCTGGCGGAGAAGTTGCTGACCATGAAGCGGTTGTCGGTGTTGTAGCGCGACTCAGGACGCAACTCCGGCGCTCCAGGATTCAAGTCGCCAATCTTGACGTGAAGGCTGATGGCAAAGCCCAGCGCACCCAGCACCACGCCGATGAAGATCGCGCCGCTGGCCCATTTGCGTTCGGTGAAGCGATCCAGGAAAGCCCAGAGCGGATGCCGGGTGTGATGAGCGTCCAGCTTGGAAAACCGGTCGTTGGCCGCTTCCCGTTGCGCCGCCACTTTGCTCACGCCGGTGTATGACAACAGGATCGGCAGCAGGATCAGGTTGGTAAAAATCAGCGTCAGCACACCGACCGTCGCGGTAACGGCCAGGTCCTGGATCACCGGGATCTTGATGATCATCAACACTGCAAAGCCCACGGCGTCCGCCACCAGCGCCATCAACCCGGTTAAAAACAGCCGGCGAAAGGTGAAGCGCGCCGCTACCAGCTTGTCGGCACCGCGTCCGATGTCTTGCATGATGCCATTCATTTTTTGGGCGCCATGGCTCAAGCCAATGGCAAACACCAGGAACGGAACCAGGATGGAATACGGATCCAGGTCGAACCCCAGTGTCGGCAGCAAGCCCAGCAACCAGACCACCGCGATGATCGAGCACAACAACACCAGCACCGTGCTACGCACACAACGGGTGTACCAGAACAACACGAGCCCGCAGATCACCAAGGTCGCGGCGAAGAACAGCTGCATCTGCCGCATGCCGTCCATCAAGTCCCCCACGACCTTGGCGAAACCGGTGATGTGAATCTGGATGTTCTGGTTTTCGTACTTGGTCCGAATCTGTTCAAGTCGGTTTGACAGTGCGTTGTAATCCAGTGGGGCACCGTCATCCGAGGCGCTTTCCTGAAGCGGCAGGAGCACGATGCTGGACTTGAAATTGGAGGCCACGAGCCGCCCCACCTCACCTGACCGTTCGATGTTCTGCTGCACCTGTTCCAGGCTGCTGGCTGAACCATCGTAATCGTCCGGGATGACAGGACCACCGTCGAAACCCTCCTCGGTCACGCCGATCCAGCGCGTGGCCGGCGTCCACAAGGACTTCATATAGGAGCGGTCGACACCGGGGAGCAAAAACACTTCGTCGTTGATCTTCTTGACCGTTTCCAGGTACTCAGCACTGAAAATGCTGCCCTGTTTGGCCTCGATCGCAATCCGCAATGTGTTGCCGCCCTCCCCCAACTGACTGCGGTTCTGCAGATAGTTCTGCACATAGGGATGATCCGTGGGGATCATTTTTTCAAAGGCGGCATTGAGCTTCAGACTCAACGCCTGATAGCCGAGCACCAGGCTTAGCAGCACACAGATGCCCAAGACGATGCCGCGATGATTGAACAACAATCGCTCGACCAGGGTCCCGGAAGCAGGATCAAAGGCAGGCGATGCAAGTGCAGGCGAGTGTTCGGCAGAGTGCGTAAAACTGTTCATTGTGGCGACTCCGACGATTCCACTTTTATGGCGGACGACAGCATGCCGCGCGTACTGCTGATGATCAGGTCACCGTTCGTCGCTTGCGTCATCCCCGTGAAGTAACGAGGTTGAGGTATCTGAAGGACAGCGGCTTGCGTGTCGCCATCGGCAAAACGCAGCACCCGACCCGACTCGTCCGCCAGCAGGACCGAGTCATCATCAAGACGAAGACCGCTGGTCAACGTCACCGGCTGCAAGGTGTCGAGACGCTTCCAGGTCTCACCGCGATCCCGGGACTCGAAGGCCTTGCCACGCAGTCCGAACGCCAGGATCGAATGATTGGCGGCCGGTGCGAGACCGAAGATCGTTCCCTCGAAAGGCGGCGTCAGCGCCTCGAAGGTCTGGCCGGTGTCGCTGGAACGCAGCAATGTCCCTTGCTCGCCAGCGATGAAGACATCGGCTCCTATCCGCGCGATGCCATAGAGATGTAATCCATCTGGATTATCGACATGGGCACGAATGGACTGCCAACTGAGCCCGCCATCATGGGTGACGAAAGCCAAGCCATAAGCCCCCACCACCCAACCGTTTTGCGCGTCCAGGAAAAGCAGGTCGAGCAGAGGTTTGTCAGGACCTTCATCTACCAGCTGCTGAGCCTGGGACAGACGCTCCGGGGCCCGCTCATCGGTGTCACGCCTGGCCTGCTCCAGTTCGATTTCGGCGGCTCGAACACCGTCGAGCTGTTTAGCCCAGGTCGAACCGCCATCCTGGCTGTGCAACACGGTGCCAGCATGCCCGACTGCCCAGCCCTGGTTGTCATCGATGAAACGCACCTTGACCAGCGTCACGCTGACCGGCGAGCCGACTTGCTGCCAGGTCGCCCCGTTGTCATCCGATACGATGATGAAACCTCGCTCGCCCACGGCCACCAGCCGCTGCCCTGCCCGGGCCACACTGAGCATGACCGATTGCGTTGCCATCGCGCTGTGGATCGCCGGTTGCTGGAACAATCCTGCCGTTTGCGCTACGGCGACCGAACCATAAAACGTCGTCACCATCCACAGGCTGGCAATGAAGGCCTTTATAGGGCCTGAATAGAAAGTAGGCATGTCTGAACCTCGATGATGCCGCTCTCTGGAAGCGATGACCGTGCACCGCTTCCAGAAAACAAACGTATTAATCAACCGTTGCGAGGCTCAGCGAACCGACCCGGATGCCACCGCGGTGCCGGTGAAAAAGTTCTCGGGTTTGCGCGGTACCACGCTGTAGGTTTCCCCGTTCAGACCCTGGACGACGCTGTAGGTCTTGGCCTGCAGGTTGTAGATCACCACAGGTTTGACCACCACCGCTGGGATGGCCGGCACCACGAATGGCAGCACCTGGGAGACACGCCAGAGCTTGCCCTCGGCGTCGTAGCCATCCACCAGCGAGATGGTCCAGCTGTCTTCGTCGATGAAGAATCGGCGCTTGGGCACGGCGTGGCGTTTGCCCGGCGCCACCGTGGCTTCCAGCTCCCAGACACGGTGCAGTTCCCAGCGCACCTTGTCCGCATTGAGGTGGTTGGCGGTAAAGGCATCGTCGCGTTTTTCGGCGTGGAACTTGTTGTTGTTATAAGGGATGTACAGTTCCTTCTTGCCCACCAGTTTCCAGTCGTAGCGATCCGGATGACCGATGAAGCCGTGCACCTCATCGAAATAGTTCGCACCTGAAGCAACGAAGTCCGGAGTGTCATAACCCACGGTTGGCGCCCGCCGCACACGACGCTGGCCGACCAGGTATTGCCAGGCCTCCCGTGGCTCCTGGACGTTGATACTGTCATGGGTCACCAGCGATTCCCCGGCCTTGAATGGCGGCTCGCTGGTCAAGAATCGCAGCAGCGCATACTGCCCGGACCATTTATCCGCAGCGCCGTCCTTGTAGTAGTACGGGTATTGCCAATTCTCCACGCCCCGGCTGGCCAGCGTCCGAGTCCCATCAGCGTTGCCGATGACGTTGACATAGCCCATCTGTATGGATTCGGCTTCAACCCGCAGCAGAAAATTCCAGATGACCTCGTTGCCGTTTTTCGGGATCGGGAACGGGATACCGCCGTAACAGCCCTCTACCGACAAACCATTGCTGGTGGTCTTGCAGCCAGTAGCGTTGGCGAAGGTGTTCTGATAGACGTTGTCCGGCGCCGCAGCGCTGCGGTGAGTCGGGTAGACATCAAGGTGAAAGGTGTCCGGAAACTTGGCCAACAGGGCTTTGGTTCCTTCACTCAATTTGTCGGCGTACTGCGCTGCGTTCTTGGCGGTGATCTGCAACAGCGGTTTTTCGCCAGGGAACGGATCGGCAGGCACATCGCCGAACTTGGCCCCGGCGACATCCTTGGTCAGGCCGCCGGTCCAGGCCGGGATGGAGCCATCGGCGTTGCCGGCTTTTTCGGCCCCCATGGGCGTCAGCGTCGTCTTGAGCTTCGCCGCCTCGTCGGGACTGACCGCCGCCAGCGCGGTACCGACAGACAGGGAGATCGACAGAGTGGACAGCAACAGCAGTTTAATTTTTATCATTATCAGGGCCCGCCTGTTCTTTGCTTAAAAGGTTCGCTGGATCGAAAACGCCACGAAATCCCGGTCTTTCATGTTTTGCTGGTAGGTGAAGGAATTGGCTGAGTTGATAACCGGCCCGGCCTCACCAAAGAAGTTGGTGTAGCTCAGCGAGGCGTACCACTGCTTCTTGTAATCGGCCTTGAGACCCAGTGTCAGGTCGCCGCCATGTTCCGGTCCAAATGCCTGCGGCGTGACGGAAGAACGCCCGGACGGGTTGTAGCCAAGGGTGATCGGCGCTTGGACATCGATGCCGGGAAAGACCTGGAAATATTGCGGCTCAAAAGTGAAGCGCATGGCGAATGCATCGCGCGTGGTGTTGGGGTCCAGTTGATCGGCATTTTTGGTGACGCTCAGCCGTCGGTTGAACGCCAGCTCACCCAACAGGGAAGCGCCGTCCCACAGAGCGGATCCTCCATAGACATTGATCATCGATACCTGGGCATGCCACGACCGACCGATGGGGTACGCGGGGTTGGAATCGTTGTCGGCGTCCATGCCAGTGATGATGGTGCCGCCGACGCCTGCCAAGGGCGTATCGAGCCTGATGGATGTCTCACCGGCAATATTGGCTTCGCCCACCAGCGTGCTGAAACTCGCGCCGAAGACCTTCACGTCCTCTGGATAGACATTGATAAACGAGTCATCGGCCCCCGGCACCAGCGCGGCCGGACGGAAGTAAAACACCGGCGTCTTTTCGTGATATTTCGCGGCGTAGAGACCGAACTCCCAGTCCTCCACAGCGAACTTCAACTGCGCGCCGAACTGCCCGGAATCCCTTGCATCCTTATCCTTGCCATGGCGCAGTTCACCGGTTGGAAAGAACACCCGCTCCCCGCCTTCACCCACGAAGTCCGCGCCGCTGAAGTAGCTACCCGCGGCGGGCAAACGGGTCTTGTTCCATTCGAATTGGTAGTAGGCCCCCACGCTCACGGTGTCGTTCAGTTGCCAGTTGCCGGACACCTGCTTGGTGGGCATCAGGATTTCTTTGAACTGAGAACCGGGGACTGACTGAAGCTTCACCAGGTCCACGGTGGACTGGGCGTTGGCAATGCCGTTGGCGCCGAAGAACAAGCTTTCGCCGTAGATCTGCGTGAACTGCCCGAGCCGCCCGGACAACGAGGATGTGCCGATCTCCGTCGAACCGTAGACAAAGGCATCGAGGATTTCAGTGCGCTGACCGTGGATCCGACGAGTGTCGCTGGTGAACTCGTCGTGGTCGACACTCACCGAGTTGGCGGTGCCCGGCGAATCGTTGTCATTGTCCTGGCTGTAGACATTGTCGTACCAGGACGCTGCGCTGAGGCGCGCACCGACGTTTTTGTACTTGATGTCGAACTCGGAAAGAATGTCCAGGCGATTGGAAATGAGCCCGCGGTCGAAATTTCGGTCGCCATCGTCCAGGTTGGGATTGCTGTTGGAGGTCCCCGGGCCCACTGCCACTTTGTGATCGAGCTTGTTCACACGCCAGGCATTGCTGTACTTGATGGTGTTATCCCACGTCGCCGAAAGGTCGGGGTTACCGGTATCGATCTGGAAGGCTTGCACCTGGGTTGAAAGGCTCAGCAGTACCGTTGCACTGATGGTGCAAGCAAGGCTGGAGACCGGCAACGGGCAGAACCGCTGGTTGGCTGTTTTCATGGAGATGTTCCTGTTTTTTGTTTTTGTAAAAGGTCATCCACTCGCAGCCTTGGCCGCGAATACCGCTGGCACTGCTTATGCGTAAAAATATCATTACTGCACTTAAATATGTTTTGTGCACAAAAACTATCCCTGCGCAAATTCAAAGTCAAGCGGATAAATCAACCTTTGCACTAAAGTCTGTTTTGCGCATAAAATCCGTTTGGTGCAAATTTCAGGACGGCTCCGACCATGATTCCCTCCCCCAGCATTCCGCTGATCGATGTCGCGTTGACGAAGATGAAAAAAGCGATCGTCTGTTGTGAGCTGGCTCCCGGCGAAAAACTCAAGGTCGCAGAGTTGTCCAAGACCTACGGCCTCAGCAGCTCGCCGATTCGTGAAGCCCTCAATCGATTGACCCAGGATGGCGTGGTCGAAGCCAGCGATAACAAGGGCTTCAGGGTTGCCCCCATTTCCGTCACTGATTTTCGCGACATCACACGCATGCGCTGCTTACTGGAGTGCGAGGCGTTGGCCGATGCCATTACGCATGGCGACGATGCCTGGGAGGCCGATGTGCTGGGGGCTTTTCACCGCCTGAATCTGGTCGAAAAAAAACTCGGAAGCGGTGTGCTGGTGCTTGATGATGAATGGTCGACCCGACACAAGGCCTTTCACTTCGCCCTGTTCGCGGCGTGCCCCTCGCCGTTGTTGTTGAAGATGATCGACTCGCTGTTTGATCGGGCCGAACGCTACCGGCGCTTTTCCGCCCAGCAGCGGGTCACCCAGCGGCACAAGGGCAACGAGCACCAGAAGTTGATGGACGCGGCCCTTGCTCGCGACACCGAGAAAGCCGTCACCTTACTGCGCAATCACATCCAGGAAACCCTGGACCGGATTGTCGAAGCCATAGAACGCCGACAGGCCACGCTTCAATAGACTTAATGACACATCACAAAAAACCCTTCGCCTGGCACTGTGTTCGTGAACCGTGCCAGGCGAAGGGCGTGTTGCTTTTCAGGCTTTAAGCCTGTGCGAACCTGGTCGTCTTATCGCAGATGCCGCCTTGGGTCGGCGTGGGTTTCTGCGGCGGCTTGCACCACAGCGCAAGCTCCATGCCCTCGAGCAACTCCATCGCCCAGGCCACCGTCACCGCCCCGCCATATACGTAGTGATCGGGCCGCACGATCACCACATTGCACCCTCGCTGCTCCAGCCATTGCGCCAGCAGTCCATCGACTTCCTGGTACTCATCGGCAGCGCGGGCTCCTGATTGCTCAGGGTTGACCAACCGCACGACGTGGATAGGCAAGCCTTTAAGCGACTGGCTGCTGCGCAGGCATCTCAACAACGCAGTGGCATCGAAGCCGGGGGCAATGACCACACGAAACGCCTGGCCGGTAAACTCATCAAGCAAGGCCTGCTTGCCGACATGGTTGATCACCATTGGCTGGGGAAACAGCTCACCGGCCGGCGACACTTGCGCGATAAACCCCTGGGACAGACCGGGGATCAGCGATTGCCGGATGGTCCCGCCCGGGTTCTCCTTCATATGTTCGATCAGCCGTGTATCCCGGTTCGCGGCTCTCTCGCTGTCGCGCTCGCAGATCACACCGCCGAACTCCTTGGCCGCCAGGGTGGTCTGGCGCACATGAGGGATACGCTCGATCTGATAGGTCTCCAGTAAATCCGGAGCCGCCAGCCCTTCTTTCACCAGGGCGATTTTCCAGACCAGATTCAAGGCATCGCGAATCCCTTGGCACATGCCTTGCGCCAGGAATGGCGGCGTCATGTGGGCCGCGTCCCCGAGAAAGAACACCCGCTCGGCTTTCCACTGCTCCAGGATCAATGCATGGAATCGGTACGCCGAAGCCCGCCATAACTGATAGTCCTGCTCTGGCAACCAGCGGGCAATCAGCTTCTTGATCGTTTCAGGCTTTGAGATTTCCGAAGGCTGCTCGTCCGGATTGATCATGAACTCCCAGCGACGATGACGCCCGGGGCCGACGACAAAGGTGCAAGGCCTGGCCAATTCGCAGAACTGAACGTTCGTCTTCGGCAGGTCCTCCCCCGCCCCTTCGTTGAGGATCACATCGACCACCAGCCACGGCTCGTCGAACGCCAGGTCGTCCATCTTCAACCCCAAGCGGGTGCGGATCGGGCTGGTGCCGCCATCGCAGGCCAGCACATGGGTCGCCGTGACCGTGCGTTCGGTTCCGTCCTTCGCCTGGATGCGCACATTAGCCTGGGACTCGGCGGAGTCGACCGACAGCACCTCGGAGCCAAGCTCAACGGTTACCGATTTGAAACGGGCAATTTTGTCGCGAAGGGCGCGCTCCACCGGCGGCTGGGAAAACACATAATTTGGCGCCCAGCCCAGTGGAAACGGCGGCTTGGCAGCGTCAATGCGCTTGATCAATTGTGAACCGGTCGTGCGGTATTCCGAGGGGCGATAAGGCATGACATGTTCGGCAATATCGTCAGCCAGGCCGATATTGCCGAAGACGCGCATCACCTCATGGTCAAAGCCCATGGCCCTAGGGTTGGCATAGACCGTTTCGCACTTGTCCACCACCAGGGCATTGAGCCCCCACAGACCGGCCAGATTGGCGCACAACGCGCCCACCGGTCCCATTCCAACAATGATGACATCGTAGTCCATCGTCTACTCCGCTTCTTGTAGTTATCGATTGCGCGTGCTGGTTGATGCCGATAGCGACGCCTGCTCTTCAACCAGGCATCGCCTTTACCGGACGGAACGATCAGGCAATCCGGACCCGCTGTTCTTCGATTTTCGCGCGGATGGAGTCCATCCATTGCGCCCGTGTCTGGAACCCTGGACGGCGTATGCACATCGCCTCGGTCTGGGCCAGAATGACCTCGGTCGGTAACTCGAGGTCCAGCGGTTCCTTGCACGGCTGAGCGGTATAGAACGGTGTATCGACATACATCTCGACGGGGTTGCCTTCAGGGTCCTTGAAATAAATCGACCAGGCATTCCCGTGATCCACTTGGGCGATGCCCTCAATGCCGCTTTTTTTGGCGAATTGGTAGTAGGCCTTCAGGTCATCCAACGAATTGAGCAGGAACGACAGTTGATTGATCGGGTTGAATGGCAGATCAATAGGTTTGCCGTCAAAGAGCACGACCTGATGGTGCAGCTCCGGATTCTGCGTCATGAAAAACAGGCGATGCCCGGTCGAGGCCACGCCTTTGTCGCTGACGATGAAACCCAGGACGCGACAGTAAAAGTCGACCATCCGATCCAGGTCTGAACAGAACACGCCGGAATGGGTGAAATTGATAGTGGGTAACGCGGGCATGTGGAACCTCCAATTTTTATGATTGTGTAGAGGACAACGCTCAGGCTTCGTCAATGACGCCGTTCGATAGGGTCCCGATTTCAGTGATGACCACCTCGAACACATCACCGGTTTTCAAGAAAATCGGCGGTTTGCGCTTGAAGCCGATCCCGCTCGGCGTGCCGGTTGCCAGAATGTCGCCCGGGTTCCATGGCAGTGCCTTGGACACGTAGGAGATCAAATGTGGAATGTCGAAAGCCAGCTCCGAGAGACTGCCTTCCTGCAGTTGCTCACCGTTAAGAATGCCCCGTACCACCAGCGTACGGTAATCGGAAATTTCCGACGCTGGAATGATCCAGGGGCCCAGTGCGCCAGTTTTTCTGAACGTCTTGCCCATGCCGTACTGGTGCGTATGGAACTGCCAATCCCGCACGCTAGCATCGTTGAAACAGGTGTAGCCCGCCACATGGTCCATGGCATCGGCCGGATCGATGTGCGCGCCACCTTTCCCAATGACGACGGCCAGTTCAGCTTCGAAGTCGAACTGCTCCGAGACTTTTGGCCTGACCAGTGGTTCGCCGTGGGGCAGTAGCGTTTCGGCAAATCGCTGGAATATCACCGGAAACTCCCCGACCTTACGGCCGGCCTCTTCAGCGTGAGCCACATAGTTGATGCCCACACAGATAACCTTGCCGGGATTCGGTATGACGGCCTCCAGTTGAATGCTGGAAAACGAATAATCGGCCTGGGCGGTCTCGACGATCTTGCGTGCCTCCTGTACCAGCAGTCGATTGGCCAGAAAGGTGGCGAGGTCCGGAACCTGCGCAAAACGACGGGTCAGCTCGACCACCCCATCACCTGACACGACGCCGAAATGGGCCCTCCCTTCTTTGCGGTACGAAATCAGCTTCATGTTCTTCTCCTGTTTTTGTGCATAAAAACTAATTTCTTGCACCATACATCATTAAATGCATAATGCAAAAGGTCGCGAAAAAAATAATGAGCCCCATGAGGCTCCTGGTTCTGGAGGCAAGCATGTCGCTGGTGATGGTTCGTAAGATCAAACTGGACATCGAAGAAATATTCCACGAGGGAGGCCCCCGTACATCAACGCCGTTACGCATTGCGGTCGCCACCGCAGTGGTCACCAATCCCTACGCCGGCAGGTATGAAGAAGACCTGCTGCCATTCATGCAGGAGCTCAGGGGGTTAGGCGCACAACTGTCGGAGCAATTGATCCAGGCACTGGGCGGCGCCGCGCAAGTGCAGGCTTATGGCAAGGGCGCGATTGTCGGTGAAGACGGCGAGCTGGAACACGGAGCGGTCTGGCACGAAGCCGGTGGCTGGGCCATGCGTGAGGCACTGGGCAATCCCAAGGCCATCGTTCCAGCAGGCAAGACTATCGGCGGCCCTGGTTGCCGGGTGATGATTCCGCTGGGGCATATCCAGGCAGCTTATGTCCGCAGTCATTTTGGTGTGGCGGAAATGACGGTATGGGACGGCCCCCGCCGCGGGGAAATCGCTTTCGGCCTGGCCATGGCTACAGGCGGCAGGATCCATTCGCGACTGGGCGGCCTGGCGGTCGCCGACGTGAGAGGTGAAGACGGCTTACGTTGACGCCAAGGTTTTGAAGTGTCGCTCCACGATTACGCACTACGACAAAAATAATATGAGTATCGGAGAACATCATGACTGCAAAAACGATGCGCGCCGCACGCCTGTATGAAGGCGGTAAACCCATGGTCATCGAGCAGTTGCCCGTACCGGGCACTCGTCCAACTGAAGTGCTCGTCAAGATCAAGGCATGCGGGATCGTCCCCAACCTCCACAACATCCTGACAAACTGGGTCAAGTGGTTCCCGCAAAATCCCCTGCCGAAACTGCCGGCGACTTTTGGCCTCGACCCCACGGGGGTCATCGAAGCCGTAGGCGAACAGGTCTACGACTTCAAGGTCGGTGACCGGGTCTACGTCAATCCGGGCCGCCACTGTGGTTCGTGTCGAGCCTGTCGTGCGGGCAATACCATCGCCTGCACGGCCTACACCTTCAATGGCTATTTCGGCTTCACGCCAAAAAGCCCGCGCATGTTCGAAGATTATCCCTACGGTGGTCTTTGCGAGTACATCCCTGCGCCGCAATACAGCCTGGTGAAACTGCCCGATAACCTCAGCTTCGAGACTGCCGCGCGACTGGGCTACCTGGGTACCGCCTACAAGGCGATGCTCAAGGCCAATGTCGGGCCTGGCACTGTCCTGCTGATCAACGGCATCAGTGGCACCCTCGGCCTGGGCGCTGTCGCACTGGCCCTGGCGATGGGCGTTCGTAAGATCCTTGGCACAGCTCGCAATGCGGAGCTCTTCCAACGCGTGAAAGACCTCGCCGCGCCAGGCCGGATTGAGATCCATACCCTGGGCACACTGCCAACCAATGAGTGGGTCAATGAAGTGACACACGGTGAAGGTGTCGACGTGGTGATCGATGCCCTGGGCCCAGGCGCCCCTCACGAGACCCTGACCCAAGCCCTCAAATCCATTCACCGCGGCGGTCATTTGGTCAATATCGGTGCTATCGCAGGTGAGGTCCCCATCGATCTGCACTGGATCATGGACAACGACATCCAGATCAGTGGCTCGGCCTGGTTCACCACAGGTCAAGGACAAGCCATGGCGGACATGGTGGAGTCTGGAACACTGGATCTTTCATTCTTCGAAAACACGGCCTTCAGCCTGGAAAAGGTGAACGACGCGATTACCGGTATCGAAAATCGCCAGGGTGGCTTCAGCAACTACGTGATCTGCCCCTGACATTAACGAAACCCGTTCAACACTACGGCGGGCACCCTGATGCCCGCCCACCGAACCCAGGGAATGCCATGAAAATTCGAAGAGTCGTCACCGGCCTGGATGCCACAGGCCAATCTGTGTTCATCAGCGATGATGTGGCCCCGCGGTCTTGTGCCTTTGAGTCCATTCCCGGCCATGCCATGGCGCACCTGTGGTCCACCGGTTCAACGGCCGGCGCGCACCAGGACCCCACCCTGGGGCACCCTTCCCTGGTGCCTGGGCCAGGCGAAACCAGTCTGGCAATCTATGATTTTCCGCCGGACACCGTGATGCAGAACCCGACGGATGTCGGACAGATGATCGAGGAATTGGGCGGCGCCCTGCCCGGCTTGTTCGAATGCTTCGAACCGGACCATCCGGGCATGCACACGACGCCGACCATCGACTACGGCATCCTGCTCCAGGGCGAACTCTGGCTGGAGCTGGACAATGGCGAACAAAAACTGATCCGGCCCGGCGAGGTTGTCATCCAGCGTGGAACCCGGCATGCCTGGCGTAACAAGAGCGATCAAATCGCCCGCGCGCTGTTCGTGATGATCGGCACGAAGCGTGACTAGTCGACACACTCTCTCCCACCGAACCTTAGGTGCTCAACATGACCCTGCAGCACATTGCAGTGATTGGCGCCGGCACAATGGGCAGTGGAATCGCCCAAACCTGTGCGGCAGCCGGCCATACATTATTGCTCATCGATATCCATGAACAGGCGCTCGACCGGGGC
The DNA here is from genome assembly GCF_900104425.1 of Pseudomonas sp. NFACC13-1. NCBI lineage: Bacteria > Pseudomonadati > Pseudomonadota > Gammaproteobacteria > Pseudomonadales > Pseudomonadaceae > Pseudomonas > Pseudomonas sp. NFACC13-1. The sequence goes on from NZ_FMXV01000032.1 coordinate 65,571, forward strand.
CTGCAAATCGTGCAAAAAAACCTGGACCGGCAAGTTGAAAAAGGGACACTCCTCCCGGAGCAAGCCATTGAGACCCTGCAACGTATCCATTCCTCGACCCATTACACCGACCTGGATCAAATGGACGTAGTGATCGAAGCGGCCACGGAGGACTTGTTACTCAAGCGCAAGATCTTGCAGCAGGTTGACACCCATGCTCGCCTGGATTGCCTGATCGCCAGCAACACTTCATCGCTATCGATTACGCAATTGGCGGCGAGTATCAAACACCCGGAACGCTTCATGGGGATCCACTTCTTCAATCCTGTGCCGATCATGGGCCTGGTGGAGCTGATCCGTGGCTTGCAAACCAGCGACGCAACCTGTTCCACCGCCGGGGCACTGATCGAACAGTTGGGCAAGACCGCGATCCACACACAGAATCGCCCGGGCTTCATGGTCAACCGAATCCTCATTCCGATGATCAATGAAGCGATTTTCGTCCTTCAGGAAAACGGCGATGCCCAAGCAATCGACGCGAGCATGCGCCTGGGCTGCAACCAACCGATCGGGCCGCTCGCATTGGCTGACCTCATTGGCCTGGATACCGTGCTGGGAATTCTGGACAACCTGCAAACAGGTTTTGGCGATCCGAAATACCGACCTGCCCCGCTGCTCAAAGAGATGGTCGCAGCAGGATTGCTAGGCAAAAAATCCGGACGTGGCTTTCATGTCTACAGCTGAAACTCGCGGCGGGTACGACACGATCCGAGAACGGGCCCTGGAGCTTTTCGTCAGCAAGGGATTCGGACAGGTCAGCATGCGCGAACTGGCTCGCCACGTGGGTATCGCCCCTGGCTCGCTGTACAACCATTTCCCCAGCAAACAAGCCCTGTTGTTCGACCTGATCGAAGAGTTCTACGAAGAACTCCACCTGTTGGTCCAGCAACCTGTGCGGCAACACACCGCTGGACCTCGACCACTGTCGAACCTGATTGCCGCCCACCTGCGCCTGCACCGTGAGCGACCCCTGCATTTTCGGCTGGCGTTACAAGGTTTCGCCTATCTTGATACCGCGCAGAAGCAACACATCATCCTCAAACGCGGCAGATATGAGCACGCGTTTCTGCGCGCGGTGTTCAGCGATACGCTCAGCGCGCACGAAACAGTTATGGCAGCCGGGCCCATCATCACGCGACTTCTCAACTGCCTGCCGGATTGGCTTGAGGAACGCTCGTTGACTGATGAGGCTTATACCCACCTGGTCGAGCGGCTGATAAGGGGGGCTGTGCAGGAGTGTTCCACACCTTAGTCTGTACATGTCGACTTGCACGAGGTCGACATTCCACTGGCAGTACAGCATTTGGCTCGAGCAGGACTGGAAACAGCCTTTTTGGACTTTGTGCGCATGCAGTCCGGGTCAGCCACGCGCTGTTCGGCGCAAAGGATGAGCCCGCACGACACAGTTCGTCAGATACAAATCCCAAACTATGTGCTCGCGGGAAAATTGGCATAATATGCCAATGATCGAAAGAACCTGTTTGCCCAGAGCTGGAGCTAATTATGGCGACGCGAAACGTTGTGCTCACCCCTCACCAGGAACAGGTTATCCAGGACCTGGTGCAGTCCGGCCGTTATCAGAATGCCAGCGAAGTGATGCGAGAAGGTTTACGTCTATTGGAACAGCGCATCGCCGAAGACAACGCCAAAATTGAGGCTCTGCGTCAGGGTACCTCGATCGGCATCATGGACCTTGAGCACGGGCGCTTCACTCAGTTGAACGAAGGGGATCTGGAGCATTTCCTTGAGGGGTTGAGCCAGGAGGCAACCATCCCGGCGAGGGAGAAACAGTGAGCATGCCGCAGTATCGGATTTCCAACGCTGCGCGCACAGACATTGTCGACATCCTCAGGCTCTCCCAGGCACAGTTCGGCGATCAAGCACGCCGGCGCTACCAGGCGCTAATTCTCGCAGCGCTGCAAGCGATTGCCGACACGTCTTATCGCGTTGGCAGCCACGACCGCGATGAGCTTGCACCGGGCCTTCGCAGATATCACCTCATCTATTCACGCCCGCAGGCCAAACAAACCCGTGGGATGGTCAAAAGCCCACGCCATATCGTGTTCTATCGTGTGGGAGATGGCGACGTGATTGAGATCGTCCGACTCCTCCATGACGCCATGGAGGTGCAGTTGCATCTGCCCAACGATTGACCACAAACGCTAAAGGCTGACGCCTCTTGCACATAAATCTCAGGCAAAAAAAAGCCACTCATCTGAGTGGCTTTTTTTTGAATCCTGGAGCGGGAAACGAGACTCGCATCTGGCGTCCGACCCATTGAAATTTAAGGGTTTTATTTTCTTGCCGAAGCAGGAAAAGACTTAATTTTGGACTTATTTTCGGGGTGTTTCAAGGTAAGCGTCCGGCCAAGTCACCTACCGAACTCCAGCATTAAGGGTGATCGCGTCCGCTTAGGTGGACGCCATCGCCTTTGGAGTCGGAGTCAGGAAGGTGAGTTGGCCGGACGCTTACCAAACAAGTAACGTTGCGCGGGGACAACCTGATGCAGCAAATGACGTACGATCTCCAGCGCCTGCAAGTCGCGGTACTTATGGACGTCCATGCCTGGTTAAGGCGCTTCATAGTCGGGCATATGCGATTTGGCACAAGCGGGCATTGCTCGGCTTAGATTTAGACTTCCGAGCCGTGCCGAATACGTGGGCCAGTGGAACTCACCTTGATTGAGCCGTCGCTTAGCAAGCCGGGGCCGGAACAAACCTTACGACAGCTCAAATACTTCATTGCGGCAATTGAGTGTGGATGCGTAGCAGAGGCCTCACGCAAGCTCTATATAGTCCAACCCTCGATCTCTACGGCGAGAGATTTGGTGTACGGTTGCTCATCCAGCATCATGCTCAGGGTATGTCCATGACTCCGAGCAGAGCCCCTTTCTACAGGAAGGCTCTCGAACCTCAACCTTGGAAGCTGAGGCTCGGCAATAGCTAGATCAGATTGAGTTCCTGGCCCGTGCGGTTCA
>NZ_FMXV01000026.1:0-90991 GCF_900104425.1 Pseudomonas sp. NFACC13-1
GATCAAGGCTGCCAATACACCAGCCACAAATTCAGGAATGAAATGCGCAAGCATGGACTCCTGCAAAGCATGAGTCGCAAAGGTGAGTGCTGGGACAACGCCCCGATGGAGCGTTTCTTTGGAAGCCTGAAGTCAGAGTGGGTGCCAGAAGATGGCTACAGCTCGGAGCATGAAGCCCGCGTGGATGTGCAGCGTTATGTGATGCGTTACAACAACGTCAGACTCCATAGCTACAACGACTACCGGTCGCCGGTAGCTATGGAGAAACTGGCGGCGTGAAACCGTAACTGGTGTCCAAAATTAGTTGACCAGTTCAAGCTCGCTCCCACAGGAGGGCGGCGCCATGCGATAGAGGTCAGCGCTTGGGCAACTCAATCACGACCTTCAATCCACCCCACTCGCTGTCGTCCAACGCCAGCAGGCCGCCCCAGGTGTCGACGATGTCCCGCACGATGCCCAGGCCCAGGCCGTGTCCATCGGTCTGTTCATCCAACCGCGTGCCGCGGCTGAACACCTGGTCGCGGCGATCCCTGGGGATGCCCGGGCCGTCGTCTTCCACCGCCAGACTGAATCCGTCGGCTGTCTCGGTCATGGTCAGGCGCACTTCGGCGTCAGCCCATTTGCAGGCGTTGTCCAGCAGGTTGCCCAACAGTTCCAGCAAGTCTTCACGGTCCCAGGGCAGGTGCAGGCCTGGCGGGGCGACGTAGCTCAGGTGCAGGTGTTCGCCGTGGATCATGTTCAGCGTGGCCAGCAACCCCGGCAGTTCGGCGTCGCAATCCAGGTGCGCGCCGGGCAAGGCATCGCCGGACAGGCGGGCGCGGTTGAGTTCGCGGTTCAGGCGCTGGCGGACCTGCTCCAGTTGATCGAGCAACAGTTTGCGCAGCTCGGGATACGGGTCGAGCTTCTCGCTCGACGCCAGGCTTTGCAGCACCGCCAGCGGGGTTTTCAAGGCGTGGCCGAGGTTGCCCAAGGCATTGCGCGAACGCTTGAGGCTGTCTTCGGTGTGGGCCAGCAGATGGTTGATCTGCGTCACCAGCGGTTCCAGTTCCCGTGGCACCTGTTCGTCGAGTTGCGAACGCTGCCCGCGCTGCAGCTGGGCAATCTGCTCCCTGGCGCGGTCCAGCGGACGCAAGGCTCGGCGCACGGTGATGCGTTGCAGCAACAGAATCAGCAACAGCCCCGCCAACCCGAGCCCGAGGCCGACCTGTTGCATCCGGCGGAAGCTGTCCCGCACGGGTGTGTAGTCCTGGGCCACGCTGATGGAAATCGCCTGGCCCAGCCTCCGATAATCGGTACGCAGCACCAGCAGCTTCTGGCCCTCTGGGCCCAGTTGCAGGTTGCTGTGCAGGCCGGGGTGGTCGAGCCGAGGCAATTCCTGGTCCCACAGGGAGCGGGAACGCCAGTGCACATCGGCAAAATCGATGCGGAAGTAATGCCCGGAAAACGGCCGCTGATAGGCCGGCGACAGGCGGCGTTCATCCAATTGCAAGCCCTGGGGGCCGCGCACCAGGGCCACCAGCAGGTTCTCGCTGTCGTTACGCAGCCCCGCTTCCAGGTAACGCTGCAGACCCAGTTCGAACAACCACAGGCTGGTTTGCGCCAGGACCAGGCCGACCACCACCATCACACCGATCAGGCCCAGGCTCAGGCGCCGCTGGATGGATCTCACTGCGCCTGCCCGCCGAACAGGTAACCCTGGCCGCGACGGGTTTCGATCACGCTACGTCCCAGCTTGCGCCGCAGGTGATTGACGTGGACTTCCAGCACGTTGGAATCGCGCTCGGTCTCACCGTCGTACAGGTGTTCGGCGAGGTGGCTTTTGGAAAGGATCTGCTCGGGATGCAGCATGAAATAGCGCAACAGGCGAAATTCGGCGGCCGTGAGCTGGATGTCGGTGCCATCGCGCACCACGCATTGGCGACTCTCGTCCAGGTGCAATCCGGCAGCCTTGAGCGTCGGCTGGTTGACCTGGCCATGGGAGCGGCGCAGCAGCGCCTGGATCCGCAGATGCAGTTCTTCAGGATGAAAGGGTTTGGTCAGGTAATCGTCGGCCCCGGCCTTGAGACCCTCGATACGTTCGGCCCAGGACCCGCGGGCGGTGAGGATCAGCACCGGCGTGGCCAGGCCGCCGGCGCGCCATTGGGCCAACACGTCGAGCCCCGGCACGCCCGGCAGGCCGAGGTCGAGGATGATCAGGTCGTAGGGCTCGCTGCTGCCCTGGTACACCGCGTCGCGACCATCGGCCAGCCAGTCGACGGCGTAACCCTGGCGTGCAAGCCCGGCCATCAGTTCATCGGCCAGGGGCACGTGATCTTCCACCAGAAGCAGGCGCATCAGTCTTCCTTATCTTTGAGTAAGCGGCCGGTTGTGGCCTCCAGGTCCAGTTCGCGCACAACGCCGTCGGTGTCCAGCAGCTCGACCTCATAAATATAGACGCCGTGTTTCTCCTCCAACTCGGCTTCCAACAGTTTGGCGCCGGGGTGCAGGTCCAGCGCTTGTTGCAGCAGGTGCTCGAGCGGCAGGATCACGCCCTGCTGACGCAGTTGCAGGGCCTCGTCCTGATCCAGGTCCCGGGCCATGGCCAGCGAACAAAACGCCAGCAGCGCCAGCGCCCATCGACCATGAGCGCGTAGATTAAGCTTCATTACGTATCCTGATGATTCTTGAGTACCTCGCCATTGACGGCATCCAGTTCCAGGTCCCACTCGACGCCCTTGGCATCGCGCAGATCCACCTTGTAGAGGTACTTGCCGTACTCCTCCTCCAGCTCGGTGTCGGTTACGGTGGAACCGGGATGTTTGGCCAGGGCCTTGGCGTTGAGTTTTTCGAAGGACAGGATGGTACCAGCGTCTTGCAGTTTACGGGCTTCGTCCGCGTCCAGGTCTCGTGCGTGGACCAGGCTCGTACCAAGGGCCATGAGGGTCGCGATGAAAAAGGCAGTCAGGCGGTTCATGGGTTGTCTCCTTTTTTTATAATCTTTCACGGGGGCGACTGTATCGGGGTGAACTTAACTGAAACTGAATCGCCATCATGGAACCCACATCAATGTATGCAAATGCCTGTGGGAGCAAGCTCACTCCCACCGGGTTTTGTGTCGCTATAATCAGCCGCTTACCCGTATTCGAGACCGGTATGACCGCCATCCACATCAAGTTTCCCGCCCTCACCCTCAAGGCCGGCCCCCGTGCGTTCGGGCGAATTCGCCAGGCCGGCTTGAACGCCGCCGACGTCGGCATCCTGCCCGGCGCCGCCGGTGGCCCCAAGGCCCTGGGCATCCAAGGGCTGGACCTGGCGCTGTTCGGCGAATGGCTGCCCGCCGCGCCCCGGGAACGCTCGCTGATCGGGGCCTCGGTGGGTGCCTGGCGCTTCGCCAGCGCCTGCCTGCCGGACGCCGCCGAGGGGATCCGGCGCCTGGGTACCTTGTACAACGAACAAAGCTTCGCCAAAGGCGTGACCATGGCCGGTGTCAGCCAGAGCTCGCAGCGCATGCTCGATGACTTGCTCGACGGCCGCGACACCTCGATCCTCGATAACCCGCGGTACCGGCTCAATATCATGGTCGTCAAGAGCCACGGCCTGCTCGCCCAGGATCATCGCGGCCGGCTGGGCCTGGGGCTGTCGTCGGTGATCGCCGACAACCTGCGAGGCCGTGCCCGGCTGTCGCGGCATTTCGAACGGTTGATCATCCATGACCCGCGCCTGGCCCCGCCCCTGCACCCGTTGAATGACTTTCCGTCGCGTTTCGTTCCGTTGGCCGCCGGCAACCTGCGCCAGGCCCTGCTGGCGTCGGGCTCGATCCCGATGGTCATGGAGGGCGTGCGCGACCTGCCGGGCGCCGGTGCCGGCACCTACCGCGACGGCGGACTGCTGGACTACCACCTCGACCTGCCGTACAGCGGCGAGGACATCGTGCTCTACCCACATTTCACCGACCGGGTCATTCCCGGCTGGTTCGACAAGGGCCTGCCGTGGCGGCGGGGCAACGTCGACCGTCTGCAGGACGTGCTGTTGCTGGCACCGTCCCGGGAATACCTGGCGCGCCTGCCCTACGGCAAACTGCCAGACCGCAACGACTTCAAGCGCTTCATGGGCGATGACCCGAGCCGCCGCAAATATTGGCGCACGGCAATGGACGAGAGCCGCCGGCTCGGTGACGAGTTCCTGGAGCTGACGGCCAACGGTGGCTTGGGCGAGCGTTTGCTGACCCTTTAGTCAGCACGGTCGCGCAACGCCGTTATCAAACTGATAAACTCCGCCGCCTGCCTCGCGACCGCTACCTTAAAGAGCCCGAACCTGTGGAAATCTTCAAAGAATTTACCTTCGAATCCGCCCACCGCCTGCCCCACGTGCCGGAGGGCCACAAGTGCGGCCGCCTTCATGGCCACTCGTTCAAGGTGGCGATCCACCTGAGCGGCGATATCGACCCGCACACCGGCTGGATTCGCGACTTCTCGGAGATCAAGGCGATCTTCAAGCCCCTCTACGAGCGCCTGGACCACAACTACCTCAACGACATCCCAGGCCTGGAAAACCCCACCAGCGAAGTGTTGGCCAAGTGGATCTGGAACGAGTTGAAGCCGTTGCTGCCGGAACTCAGTGCCATTCGCATCCACGAGACCTGCACCAGCGGTTGCATCTACCACGGCGAATAAAAACCTGTGGGAGGCCACCTGTGGGAGCAAAGCTTGCTCGCGATGAAGATTACACAGTCTCTCTGGAACCGAGGCGCCTGCATCGCGGGCAAGCCTTGCTCCCACAAGACCTGGCTGCCCCACGGTGCTTTCCCTGACCTGCCTGCATTGGCCTATGATCCCCTGACCCCTTTCAGACAGAGGTTCGATCATGACCCACTGGCCATTGGATCAGCTATACGACTTCAACGGACACCCCATCCGCTACGCCATCCACGGCGATGGCCCGCCGTTGGTGTTTGTCCACGGCACGCCCTTCTCTTCCTACGTGTGGCACCGGATCGCCCCGTTGTTCTTCGCCACCCACCGGGTGCATTACTTCGACCTGCTGGGGTATGGCCAATCCGCGCAACCCGATGCCGACGTGTCCCTCGGCGTGCAGAACCTGCTGCTCGCACAATTGCTGGAGCATTGGCGCCTGGATTGCCCGGATGTGGTGGCCCATGACTTTGGCGGTGCCACGGCCCTGCGTACGCACCTGCTCAATGGCAAGGATTACCGCAGCCTGACCCTGATCGACCCCGTGGCGCTGTCGCCCTGGGGTTCGCCCTTTGTGCAGCATGTCCGCCAGCATGAAGCGGCCTTCAGCGGCCTGCCCGACTACATTCAGCGGGCCATCGTACCGACCTATGTCCGCGGCGCGGTCAAACGGGACATCCCGGACGCGGAACTGGCGCCCTACGTGCAGCCGTGGCTCGGCGAGCCGGGCCAGGCGGCGTTCTACCGGCAGATCGCGCAGATGGACGAGCGCTATACCCGCGAGGTCGAGGGCCTGTACCCAAGCGTGCGCTGCCCGACCCAGATCCTGTGGGGCGAGGATGACCAGTGGATCCCCATCGAGCGCGGCCGGGCCCTGCAACGGATGATCCCGGGGGCACAATTGCATCCCGTTCCGAACGCCGGGCACCTGGTCCAGGAAGACGCGCCGGAAGCCATCGTGGCGGCGGTGTTGCGGTTTCTGTCATTGTCCTCCTCGACCTGAAAAACACTGCACTCCCCCTGTGGGAGCGAGCTTGCTCGCGATGGCGGCAGCACATTCAACACTTAGGTGACAGACAGACCGCTATCGCGAGCAAGCTCGCTCCCACAGGGGATCTGCGTCGACAATGAAATCTGTGTTCCAACTTGAATCACTCGCGCACCGCTTTCGATCCTTGCGCCCACCCAATCCCCAGGATTGTCTATAAATAACCTCGCGATCACTCGTTTGGCACGGCCGCTGCACGCTTGCGACATCCCTCACCCGCAAGGACCGCCACATGACTCAGAACGATCCAGGCAATGACTATCCCCTGAGCGAAGTCCCGATGCATGCCCGCAAGGGCCTGGCCTCCACGGCCATGGTGCTGCTGGGCTTCACCTTTTTCACCGCCACGATGTTTGCCGGTGGCAAGCTGGGCGTGGCGTTCGGTTTTGCCGAGATGCTCACCGTGATTGTGATCGGCAACCTGCTGCTGGGCCTCTATGCCGCCGGCCTGGGTTACATCGCGTTCAAGAGCGGGCTCAATTCGGTGTTGATGGGGCGTTTCTGTTTCGGCGAGGTGGGCAGCAAGCTCAGTGACTTGATCCTCGGGTTCACCCAGATCGGCTGGTACGCCTGGGGCACGGCAACCGCCGCCGTGGTGCTGGGCAAGTATTTCGAATTGAGCGAGAGCACCGTGCTCGGGTTGATGGTGCTGTTCGGCCTGGGATTCTGCGCCACCGCCTACATCGGTTATCGCGGGCTGGAAATCCTTTCGTACATCGCCGTACCGGCCATGATGTTGCTGCTGATGCTGTCGATGTGGGTGGCGACGGTGAAGGTCGGCGGCTTCGAAGGCTTGCTGGCGGTGGTGCCTACGAGCAGCCTCGACTGGTCCACCGCTATCACGCTGGTGTTCGGCACCTTCGTCAGCGGCGCGACCCAGGCCACCAATTGGACGCGCTTCTCCCGCTCGGCGAAGGTCGCGGTGCTGGCGAGCCTGATCGGCTTCTTCCTGGGCAACGGCCTGATGGTGCTGATCGGCGCCTACGGGGCCATCGTCTATCAGCAACCGGACGTGGTCGAAGTGTTGCTGCTGCAGGGCTTCGCCATGGCGGCGATGGCGATGTTGCTGCTCAACATCTGGAGCACCCAGGACAACACCATCTACAACTTCGCCGTGGCCGGTTGCAACCTGCTGCGCACCCGCCGGCGCAAGACCGTGACCCTCTGCGGCGCGGTGATCGGCACGCTGCTGGCCCTGTTGGGTATGTACGATCTGCTGGTGCCGTACCTGATTCTGCTGGGCACCGTCATCCCACCGATTGGCGGGGTGATCATGGCCGATTTCTTCTTCCGCTGGCGCGGCCGCTATCCTCGCCTGGCCGAGGCGCAACTGCCGGCGTTCAACTGGCCCGGGCTGTTCGCTTATGGGCTCGGCACACTCGCCGCGTTCAATTCGCCATGGGTCGCGCCACTGGTAGGAATCGCCACCGGCGCGCTAACGTATGTGTTATTGATCGGCGTAATGGGTACTCGCACCGCTGACGCACCTCTACAAGACCTATAAAGGATTCGCCCGATGCACATCATCAACGCCCGCCTGCGCAACCACGAAGGCTTGCATGAACTGCACCTGGAAAACGGCCTGATCGCCAACATCGCCCGCCAGACCGAAGCCCCCAGCCTCGGCCCGGAAGACCTCGACGCTGGCGGCAACCTGGTGGTCCCGCCCTTCGTCGAACCGCACATCCACCTGGACGCCACCCTCACTGCCGGCGAACCGCGCTGGAACATGAGCGGCACGCTGTTCGAAGGCATCGAGTGCTGGGGCGAGCGCAAGGCCACCATCACCCAGGAAGACACCAGCACCCGCGCCAAGAAAACCATCCAGGCCCTCGCCGCCCATGGCATCCAGCATGTGCGCACCCACGTCGACGTGACCGACCCCGAACTCACGGCCCTCAAGGCCATGCTGGAAGTGCGCGAGCAAAGCCGTCACCTGATCGACATGCAGATCGTCGCGTTTCCCCAGGAAGGCATCGAGTCCTACCGCAATGGCCGCGAGCTGATGGAAGAGGCGATCCGCATGGGTGCCGACGTGGTGGGCGGCATTCCCCACTTCGAGTACACCCGCGACCAGGGTGTCAGCTCGGTGAAATTCCTCATGGACCTGGCCGAACGCACCGGTTGCCTGGTGGATGTGCATTGCGACGAAACCGACGACCCGCACTCGCGCTTTCTCGAAGTGCTCGCCGAAGAAGCCCGCAGCCGCGACATGGGCGCCCGCGTCACCGCCAGCCACACCACGGCCATGGGCTCCTACGACAACGCCTACTGCGCCAAGCTGTTCCGTCTGCTCGGGCACTCGGGCATCAGCTTTGTCTCTTGCCCGACCGAAAGCATTCACCTGCAAGGCCGTTTCGACACCTTCCCCAAACGCCGTGGGGTCACTCGGGTCAATGAACTGCTCGAAGCCGGGATGAACGTGTGCTTCGGCCAGGACTCCATCGTCGACCCGTGGTATCCCCTGGGCAACGGCAACATCCTGCGTGTGCTGGAAGCCGGGCTGCATATCTGCCATATGCTCGGCTACCGCAACCTGCAAAGCGCCCTGGACCTGGTCACCGACAACAGCGCCAAGGCCATGGCCCTGGGCGAGCGCTACGGGCTGGAACCCGGCCGCCCGGCGAACCTGCTGATCCTGTCGGCGGACAGCGACTACGAAGTGATCCGCAGCCAGGGCTTGCCGCTCTACTCGATTCGCAATGGCGAAGTGCTAATGAAGCGGCAGATGCCGGTGGTGGAGTTTGCGCAGCAGCCAGGCTGATTTCCCTGTGGCGAACCTGCTCGCGACGGCAGTGGGTCAGTTGCATTGATGTTGGATGTACTGCCGCCATCGCGAGCAAGCTCGCTCCCACAGGGGCTCTGTGTCGGACACAACATTGGTGTCCACTGAAGATCCCTTGTGGGAGCGAGCTTGCTCGCGATAGCGGTATAAACCGCACCACAAAACCTCCAGAAAGCCCTACGGCACAAGCCGCGCCGTACCGAACAACCTGACTCGCACCAACTCGCCCGCCTCGTCTTCCAGCAAAATCGGCGCCGTGCCGCCGGGCATCACCACCCTTACCACACCCGCCTTCACCCAGCCCACCCGCCACGCAGCACTGGCCACGGCGCTGGCACTGGTGCCCGAGGACGCGGTAGGACCTTCGCCGCGCTCGAACACCCGCGCCGCGATTCGCCCTTCGGCCTGCAGACTGGCCCATTGCAGATTCACCCCGGCGGGACACGGCAGCCCGGCGCCAGCCGGGGCGGCATAGGCGATGCGAATCAGGCTTTGCGACAGCGCCGCCGCGCGCATCTGCGAATTGCTCGGCAACGCCTCGGCACCGTCCACCAGCGTCACGCAATGAGGGTTGCCTATGTTCACGAACTGGCTGTTGCCCCACGCCGGATTCAACCGTTCAAGCGCCGCCACACGGCTGACATCGCACTGGTTGAACATCACACGCTCGACATCCTGGGCACCGACGGCCCCGGGCCCGAACAGCGGTTTGCCCAGGTCCAGCCAGAAGCCTTGGGTGCCTTCGAATTCAGCAGCGCGAACCGAGGTTCGCAGCGGTGACAAACCGTCGGGTTTATCGTGATGGACCTGCAACAAGCAATCACCCGTCCCCGCCATCAAGCCCTGCTCCCGCAAGGCCTGGGAGAAAATCGTCAGGCCATTGCCGCTGCGCTCGGCCAGTGTCCCGTCGGTATTGACGATCAACAGATCAAAGGGCGGTTCACTCTGGAACGGGCCAATCAGCAACCCATCACTGCGATGGGCCTTGGCATCCGGCGGCGCCTCACCCGACGCCCAGGCGCAGAACACGTGCACGGCCGCCGCTGCCCAGGACTCGCGGGTCTGCGCGGCCTGGGCAGCCGATGGAGGCAGATCGATGCCATGGTCACGGGCCTGCTGCGGTGAAACGACTCCATAGATATTGCCGCGTGCGTCGTAGAACGGTGCCATGCATCGGGTCCGGAGGAAGCCAGGAGGGGCCGGTAGTTTAGGCGAAGCCTGTCAGGTTCGACAGGTGCGCAGCTGTCTGCTGAACCCGTCACCCACAATGTCCAAGGAGGGTGCTTCAGGGCTTCGGCACCTTGGGGTCGCGGTGCGGTCAGTGAATATGCAAGCATAGCCCCCCTGCCTGTACCACCGCACCGCACCGCACGAAACCAAGGACGCTTCATGACTGCCATCACGCCCCCGCCCACCTTTGTCCCCGGACGCCTGGAACAGATGTCCACCCGCATCGCCTACCTCATCGCCGGCATCGGCATCGCCGCCTGGGCGCCGCTGGTGCCTTACGCCAAGGTGCGGGCGAACCTGGATGAAGGCACCCTCGGCCTGCTGCTGTTATGCCTGGGGGTCGGGTCGATCCTGGCGATGCCGATTTCCGGCGCGTTGGCGTCCCGGTTCGGTTGCCGTCGGGTGCTCAGCGGCGGCACGCTGCTGATCTGCCTGGCGTTGCCGTTGCTGGCGACCATGACTTCCCTGCCCTGGTTGGTGGCGGCGTTGTTCCTGTTTGGAGCCGGGCTCGGCACCGTGGACTCGACCGTGAACCTGCAAGCGGTGATCGTCGAGCGGGCCAGTGGCAAGACCATGATGTCGGGTTTCCACGGCATGTTCAGCCTCGGCGGGATCATTGGCGCGGCCGGTGTGAGCGCCCTGCTTGGCCTGGGGCTTTCGCCGCTGGGGGCGACGCTGGTGGTCAATGGCGTGCTGCTGGTGGCGTTGTTCAAGGCGGCGCCGCACCTGTTGCCCTACGGCAGTGAAAGCTCGGGACCGGCGTTCGCCATTCCCCATGGTGTGGTGCTGTTTATCGGCATCCTCTGCTTCATCGTGTTCCTGGCCGAAGGCGCGGTGCTGGACTGGAGCGCCGTATTCCTGACCACCGAGCGCGCGGTGGATACCGCCTATGCCGGGCTGGGTTATGCCGCTTTCGCGCTGACCATGACCGTCGGCCGCCTGACCGGCGACTCGGTGGTGCATCGCCTGGGGGCCAAACGCGTGATCATCTATGGCGGGTCGATCGCCGCCGCGGGGTTCCTGCTGGCGACCCTCGCACCGATGTGGCAAGCGGCGCTGCTGGGGTATGCGCTGGTGGGTGCCGGGTGTTCGAACATCGTGCCGGTGCTGTACACCGCCGTCGGCAAACAGACCCTGATGCCGGAAGCGATCGCCGTACCGGCCATCACCACCATTGGCTATGCCGGCATCCTCGCCGGTCCGGCGCTGATCGGCTTCGTCGCCCATGGCAGCAGCCTGAGCTTTGCGTTTGGGTTGATTGCGGTGTCGCTGGTGATAGTGGCCGTCAGCGGAAAAGTGTTGAAGGTCTGATGCCTCAACACAACTCTTTGTGGGGAGGGGATTTATCTGTGGCGAGGGGATTTATCCCCTCGCCACAGGATTAGGTTCCAAGCCACAGAATCTTGCTTGACTCTCGATCAGAACCCCACACTCGCCTGCACAAAGAACGTACGCGGTGCGCCGACGTAAATGCCCGAGTTGTTGTCACTGGAGCGGGTGTAGTACTGATGATCGAACAGGTTTTTCACCCCGGCGCCGACTTTCAGGTTCGACAGCTGTGCACCGAAGTCATAGCCGGCGCGCACGTTCCAGAGCACGTAGCCGGGCATGTCGCCGTACTGCCCATCGGCGGTGCCGTCGGTGATGTAGTCGCCGCTGAAACTGCCGTCGGCATTCACATTGTTGCCCGGTGAGCGCTGCTTGGACTGGGCAAAAGCGTCGAGGTTATAGGTCCAGCGATTGACCTCGTAACGCAGGCCCATATTGGCCACCTGGCGGGAATAGAACGGCAGGTCACGGCCCTTGAAGCTCGGGATCTCGCCTTCGTAAGTCGCGCGGGTGTAGGTGAAACCGGCGTTGGCGGTGAGGCCTTCGAGGCGTGGGTCGAACGCGGCCATGTCGTAGTGCACCGAAGCCTCCAGCCCCTGGTGCTTGGTCGCGCCCATGTTGGTCCAACCCACGTCGTTGCTGATGTACTGCAACTCGTCGTCGAAGTCGATGTAGAACAGCGTCACTTCCCCGCCCCACACGTCATCGTTGTAACGCGTGCCGATCTCGTAGGTCTTGGCCTTTTCCGGGCTCAGGCCGTTGGCGGTGTTGTTGCCGTCGCCGCCCTGGCCGAGCTGGAAGTACTGCAGGCTGCCGAACGAGGTCTCATAGTTGGCGAACAGCTTCCAGGCATCGGACAGGTGATACATCACGCTCAGGGCCGGCAGCGGTTCGTTGCTGTCGATGCTGCGGCGTTTCTCCTGCACGGGGCGGCCGGTGGTGTCGAGCACCGGGCGGTCGTGCCATTCGGTGCTGATGCTTTCGAAGCGGATGCCCGGGGTGATGGTCCACTGGCCGACATCGATCTTGTCATCGATGTACACCGCATGGGCTTCAGTGCCGCCGGTACGGTCCTGGTAGACGTGGCCGTCGGCCCCCGGACGCACCACCGGTTCGTTGTTACGCAACGCCAGGCGGCTGGCCTCTTCGTGCATGCCTTCCTTGAGATAGCGATAACCGACACTGGCTTCCTGGGTGGTGGGGCCCAGGTCGAACACGTGGGACACCCGGGGTTCGATGCCGAAGGTGTAATAGGTGCGCGGGTAGGACACCAGGTTGCGCTGGTCCCGGGAGGCGATGGTGCTGCCCCGGTAGCTGTCGGAGTAATAGGTCAGCACTTCGGCCTGGGTGCGCTCATTGATCTGGCGGATCCACTTGAACGACACATCCTTGCGCCGGCCACTGAAGTTGTCCCAGTCGCGGTCGGACTGGTACGGGTCCGCGTCGTACTGGGCCTGGGTCAGGCCGCCGGGCATGTCGGCCTTGGCGTCGTAGTAGTGGAAATTCAGCGAGAAGTCGTCGACATCGGTCGGCGCCCAATGGGTCTTGAGAATCACGTCGTCGATGTCGTTGCCGTTGTTGCTCCGGCGATACCCGTTGCCGTTGACGCCCGAATACAACAGCGCCACGCCCAGGCCATTGTCAGCGGTGCCGCCGAGGAAGGCCGTGTCGGTGTGCTTCCAGCCGCCGCGCTGGGAGGTTTCCAGGGTGGTGCCGATTTCACCGGTGGCTTTCTCCGGAATGGCACGGGTCACGAAGTTGATCACCCCACCGACGTTCTGCGGCCCGTAGCGCACCGAGCCGGCGCCGCGCACCACGTCGACGCTGTCCAGGTTGCCCAGGGCAATCGGCGCCATGGACAGTTGCGGCTGGCCATAGGGCGCGAACGCCGCCGGTACGCCGTCGATCAACACCGTGGAGCGGGGCGACAAGCGCGAGGTCAGGCCACGTACGCCGACGTTCAGGGAAATATCGCTGCCGCCGGTGCCGTTGGCATCTTGCACCTGCACCCCCGGCACCCGTCGCAGCACGTCGCCGACGTTCATGGCGCCCTGCTCCACCATCGCTTGGCGGCGGATCACCGTACGCGCACCGGGGTGGTTCTGCACCACTTCGGCGTTGGCATCGCCGAGCCAGTCACCGACCACCTGGATTTCAGTCGCCCCCAGCTCCAGCGGGCCGGCGTTGGGCTCCGCAGGTGCTGGCAACACGGTCACCGAACCCTTATCGATCTGGTATTGCAGGCCGCTGCCCTGCAGCAATTGGCGCAAGGCCGCTTCCGGGGACAAGTTGCCGTCCACCGCCGGCGCTTGTTTGCCGGCCACCGATTCGGCGCTGAAGAACACCTGCAACGCAGTCTGCTGGGCGAGCTGGGACAAGGCTTGCCCCAACGGTTGCGCCTGGATGTGAATGGCGGTGGCGGCCTGATCGGCGAACGCCTGGGGCACAGCGGCGCTGACCGCCAGGGTCAGGGCCAGGGGCAGCCAGCGTACGTGGGTACGGTTGTTGTTTTTGGCGGTTGTTTTCACGTCGAACTTGTCCTGTTGATCGCAAGAATACGCGTCTGTTAATGCAAACCAGTTGCAGTTGGACAAGAAGACGAAGAACTCGGAAAAAACCTGAATCTATCGTGCGATTATTTCCTGGCTGCCGTCATCCAGGTTGCGCACGGTCACCGGCAGGATGTTCGGCAGCGCCTTGAGCAGCGCCTCGGGGTCGTCGGCGCGGAACACGCTGGTCAGGCGCAGGTTGCCCACCGCCGCGCTGCCGACCCGCAGGGGCTGGGTGCGATAACGAGAGACTTCTTCAGCCACTTCCTTGAGCGGCGCGTCGTTGAACACCAGCTTGCCATCGCGCCAGGCGGTGAGCGCCTCGGTGTTGACCGCGTAAGGCGTGGCGACGTTGCCCTGGGCATCGATCTGGGTACCGAGGCCCGCTGTCAGGCTGACCAACTGAGCCGGGGACGCGGCGCGGCCCTGGACCTGACCCTGGACCTTGACGCTGCCCTGCGCCACCGCCACCCGGGTCATGTCGGCATCGCGGCGCACATCGAAGCGCGTCCCGGTCACCGTCACCTGGCCGTTGCCCGCCTCGACGGTGAATGGCCGGCCTGCATCGTGTTCGACGCTGAACAGGGCCTCGCCTTCGGCCAGTTCCACCCGGCGCTGACGGTGTGCGAATTGAATACGTACCCGGCTGCGGCTGTTGAGGTCGATCATCGAACCATCCGGCAAGGCGATATGCCGACGCTCGCCAAGGGCGGTGGCGTATTCGCCGCTGTAGTCGGTGGAAGAACTCAAACCGCTGAACAGCCCCAACCCCAGCGCTACCGCGAACAGTCCGGCGGCGGCGACGTAGCGCAGCAGCGGCCGACGCCTGGGGCGTTCGGCGGGAGGTTCGCACAGCGCTCGCAGGCGTTCCTTGGGCAGCAGGTCCGTGGCGCTCCAGATACCCTGGAGCAACTGAATTTCGTCACGGTGGTTGGCATGTTCATCCAGCCAGGCTTCGAAACGCTGGCGCTCCTCGACACTCATGGCCGGCGCTTGCAAACGCACGAACCATTGCGCCGCCGCGTCGCGAACCCTGTCCTGCCCGCACGGGCATTCACGGCTATCCATCATGGAAGGTCCTGTGGCTCAGGTGGAAGAAGACGACGGATCATTGGCCTGGTCCGTCCAGGCGATCGCGCAGATGCCGCAGGGTGCGGATCATATACTTTTCCACCATGTTTTTTGACAGGCCCAGGCGCTCGGCGATTTCCGCCTGGGTCAGGCCTTCGATCTTCTGCCAGACGAACACCGTGCGGCAGTTGGCCGGCAGCTCGGCAAGCGCCCGCTCGATGGAGTCCGCCAGTTGGATCGCATGCATGAAGTGCTCCGGGTCGCCCGAAAACGACTGACCAGGGTCAATGACAGCCTCTTCCATGGCCCCCCGTCGATCTTCGCGCCGATAGCCATCCACTGCAATGTTGCGCGCCGTCTGATGCAAATAGGCCCGTGGCTGCTCGACCCCGCTCGAATCGGACTCAAGCACCCGCACGAAGGTGTCATGGGCCAGGTCCTCGGCCTGCTGGCGATTGCGCAGGCGACGGGTCCAGGTGCCGATCAACTCTTCGTAATGCTCGAAAAAGCCGGGTCTGCGGGGCAGCTTGGGGGTCATCGCGGCGCGCTGTGGAAACGGGGCGTGAATAGTAATGGTTACTATTCATGTGAAGCAAACCTATTACAGTGCCTGTCGTCCGATGCTTTAAAACTGAGGATTAAGTCTATGTGGGAGCAAAGCTTGCTCGCGATGACGGTGTGTCAGTCAATGTGCACGGACTGTTGCACCGCTATCGCGAGCAAGCTTTGCTCCCACAGGCGCCTGCAGGTAGTTTTTCCTTCTGACTACGCCTCAGGCATCTTGCGAAAGCCAACGGCCAAGCGGTTCCAGCCATTGATGGCGTTGATCGCCACGGTCAGGTCGACCATTTCCTTGGGGCTGAAATGCTCGCTCAGCAGGGCATAGTCGGCGTCCGGCGCGTGGGTGTCGCTCAGGCGGGTCAGGGCTTCGGTCCAGGCCAGTGCGGCGCGCTCGCGGCCGGTGAAGAACGGCGCTTCGCGCCAGGCGGTCACGGCGTACAGGCGACGTTCGGTCTCGCCGCCCTTGCGGGCGTCGGCGGTGTGCATGTCGATGCAGAAGGCGCAGCCGTTGATCTGCGAGGAGCGCAACTTGACCAGCTCCAGCAGCGACTTTTCCAGGCCCAGGTTCGAGGCGGCGTTTTCCAGGGCCAGCATGGCTTTGAAAGCGTCAGGGGACGCGGTGTAGAAATCGATACGCGGTTGCATGGTGGACTCCATAACAATTGGGTGTGGCGCTACGTTAGCCATGCAATGGCGCGGGACAAATAGCCAATTGTTGGGAAGTTCGGGTGGCCAATGGGGATTTATCCTGTAGGAGCTGGCGAAGCCTGCGATCTGTTGATCTTTCGCTCCAGACTCAATGGACAGTGGAAAGATCGCAGCCTCGCTTCGCTCGGCAGCTCCTACAGACCCAGCGGGAGCAAGCTCCCTCGCCACGGGGGATAGGCTTCAGGCCCGGCTGCGCAGCCACTGCAGGAAGCGTTTCTTGGCGACGGGCTTGGGCTGGTCGCGGGTGAGGTTCTGGGCCAGGTGCATGCGCACGTCCAGCAGGTTTTTCATCGCGTCGTTGATGTCGCGACGGGCCTCGAGGCACGGCTTGAGGTAGCTGTTTTCGATGCGATACAGGGTGCAGAACGTCTTGGCGGAAAAAGTCGCCAGGGCCGCCTGATCCGCGACGATCCCGGCTTCGCCGATCACTTCCCCCGGCCCCATGCGTCCGCCCTCGAGCGGCTGGCCGTTGCGCATGAGGGTAACGCTGACCACCCCTGACTCGATGATGAACAGGTGATCGCTGACCTCCCCCGCCGCCAGGATCACATCGCCGGCGCGGAAGGTTTGCAGGGTCATGTTCTGGCTGAAGGTGTCTTTCTCATCCTGGCGCAGGGTGGAGAAAATGCTCGAGCTTTCCAGCAATGCCCGGGGCCGCGACACCGCCTGGGGCGTGGCGCTTTCACTGGTGGACAGCAGGCTCACGCCCGACGCTTGCAAATGCCGGAACGCCAGGTCGAACAACTGGTTGCGCACCGTGCGTTTCAGGGCCATGGAGGCGACGAACCCGCTGATTTCATATTCCGCCCCGCCGCTGCCGCTGCTCTTGAGGGCGACGCTGGGGGCCGGGGTGGCGAGCAGGGAACGACAGCCGATCATGGCTCGTTCCAACGCGTCGATCACGGTTTGTGGCCGCGCGTGGGGGCTGACCTGGATGCTGATGGACAGGCCATGGACATCGCTGGGGCGACTGAAGTTGATGACCTTGGCCTTGGCCGCCAACGAGTTGGGAATCACCGCCATGCTGCCCTGGGCGGTCTGCAAGCGCGTGGCCCGCCAGTCAATGTCGGTGACCCGGCCTTCAGTGCCGTCGATGGAAATCCAATCATCGAGCTGATAGGGCTTGGTGGTGTTGAGCACGATCCCGGAGAACACGTCGCTGAGGGTGCTCTGCAAGGCCAGGCCGACGATGATCGCCATCGCGCCGGACGTGGCCAGCACGCCCTTGACCGGCAAATCCAGCACATAGGCCAGTGCCGCGATGACGGCGATCAGGAAAATCACCGCGCCGAGCAAATCCTGCAACAACCGTCCGGTGTGGCCGACCCGTTGCATCATCGCCGCCACGATCATCACCGTCAGGGTTCGCGCGGCAAACAGCCACCAGGTGATCTGCAAACCGGTAGCGGCCAGGTGCCGCGGCACATCGTCGACCCACTGCGCCGGGACCATGGGGTTGAGGCCTTCGTTGAACAGCAGCACGCTGAACAACGAGAAAATCACCAGCCTTGCGCCGACTTTCCAGTAGATCCGATCCGCACTGACCAGATGCCACATCAGTAGGTCGAGCACCAGCAGCGCCAGGGCACAGAGCAGCGGGTGCTCGGAGATCAGAAACAGCATCGGGACAGCTCCAGGAGGGCGATTGGCGAAGATTGGCACAGATTGAACACGCTGTAGAGATCCCCGCAAAACTCCCTGTGGGAGCGGGCTTGCTCGCGAAGGCGGAGTGTCAGCGGGCATTTACTTCACTGACACACTGCCTTCGCGGGCAAGCCCGCTCCCACATTGGCCCTGCGTGACTAGCGTCAATCGTCCATCCGGCCAAAGCGCCCGGAGTGGAAATCATTGAAGGCCTGGTGGATTTCCTGTTCGCTGTTCATCACGAACGGACCATGGCCAACGATGGGCTCGTCGATCGGCTCGCCGCTGAGCAGCAACAGCACCGCGTCGTTATTGGCTTGCAGGCTCAATTGATCACCGGCCCGGTCGAACAGGGCCATCTGCCCGGCCTCGACCCGCTCGCGGCCATTGACCTGGACCGAGCCCCGGAGCACCACCAAGGCGGTGTTGTGGCCTTCGTGCAGGTCAAGGGTGAGGTTTTTCCCGGCATTCAAACGGATGTCCCAGACGTCGATGGGGGTGAAGGTCCGTGCCGGGCCTTGATGCCCTTCGAAGCGCCCGGCGATCAGGCGCAGGCTACCGGCGTCGTCCTTCAGGGCAATGTTCGGAATGTCGCCCTTGAGGATCGTCTGGTAGCCGGCCGGGGCCATCTTGTCCTTGGCGGGCAGGTTGACCCACAGTTGGACCATTTCCATGAACCCGCCCTGGCGGGCAAACGCTTCGGAGTGGAACTCTTCGTGGATGATGCCGGAAGCGGCGGTCATCCATTGCACATCGCCGGGACCGATCTTGCCGCCGCTGCCGGTGGAGTCACGGTGTTCCAGTTCGCCCTGGTAGACGATGGTCACGGTTTCGAACCCACGATGGGGGTGCTGGCCGACGCCGCGGCGCTCGCTGGTCGGCGTGAATTCGGTGGGGGCGGCGTGGTCCAGTAGCAGGAACGGGCTGATGTGCTTGCCCAGGTTGTCGTAGGAAAACAGCGTGCGCACCTGGAAACCGTCGCCGACCCAATGGGGCCGTGGGCTGGTGTAAAGGCCAATGATGTTTTTCATGCCATGTCTCCAAAATCAGGGACTGCGATTTGATGGACATAGCTTAAAACCGACACCCTTGGAGCACTAGGAGGCAAAAACCGGCCTTAGCGTTCCATTTGGAGAACGACCAAGAACCTGTGGGAGCGAGCTTGCTCGCGATACAGGGTATCAGCCGAAGATGCATCGACAGGCGGACCGCTATCGCGAGCAAGCTCGCTCCCACAGGTTTGGGTGTCACTCATTCAAAGGTGATTGCGCTTGGCAAACTCCGACAACCCCACCAAGGATTGCAGCCCCAGCTTTTCCAACAGACGGCTCTTGTAGGTGCTGACGGTTTTTGGACTCAGGAACAGGCTTTCGGCGATGTCCTTGCCGCGCATGCCCATGGCCAGCATGCGCAAGATGGACAGCTCGCGGGTGGAGAGGCTTTCCAGGGCTTGTTGTTCGCTGCGTTGCTGGAAATCCAGCCTGACGGACATCTGGGGGAAATAGGCATAACCGGACTTCAACGCCTGGATGGCCTTGGTCAGCTCCTGGAGGTCGCTTTTCTTGGTGACAAAGCCCCGGGCCCCGGCCGAGATGCAGCGGTTGCAAAAGTGCTGCGCATCCTGGGACGTGAACACCAGCACGCTGCATTCAGGAAACTGGGCCATGATCCAGACCAGCAGGTCCAGGCCATCGAAGCCGTTCATCACCAAATCCAGGATCACCAGGTCTGGCGCGCGCTCCTTGATAATGCCCCTGGCATCGGCCGCGCCGCTGGCGTCCCGGATGTGGGTGAACGCCTCATTCTGGCAAATGAGCCGCAGTGCCCCTCTTATGACAGGGTGGTCATCCACGATCAACACGTCTTTCAAGGCAGCTCCCCAAAACAATACAAACGGCACCGGTGCCATGACCGCACCGAACTCTTGCACAAGTGCCAGACCCTGCCACCTGTCAAACCTGACAGTACGGACCGACGGTCTGGTTCAGTGTCCATGCCCCTGCCTGAGGGGGCGCACCCACGGTTGCAGCGGCTCATGGACATGAGGATCGACCCGCTCCATCAGGTGTCGCAGTGACGCGAGATCAGGCAGTGGCGCCTGGCTCAGATGCACGCTCGATCGACGTGCCACAGGCACCGGCGACTGACTGGCCGGCTGCGCGTTGTAAATCATCCCGTGACGCACCTGCGGGTTGTAGATGACAAAATCGTGCAGGTCCAACGCCCCGTCCGCCAACGCCCCGTTGACGACGATCAGGTCGAACGGCTCGCTGCCGTACTCCACCAGCGTGAGCAATTCCTGCAAATGGCTCACGGGGACAATCCGGTGGTAGCCCTGTTGGTTGAACAGACGTTCCAGCACGATTCGATGGGTCTGTTGTGGGTCGGCAATCAGGATACGGAGTGCTTTGTTCGGCATGGCAAGCTTTCCAATAGCAACGCGCCAGGTAGGCACCGGCTCAAGAACATTCAGGGCGCTCAGGCTAGAGGAAGCAATTGAAGGGCGATGTAGGACTAATCCTAAAATAAGGACAGACACAGCCCCTATGGCGAGGGAATTTATCCTGCTCGGCGCTTTGCAGGCGCTGGCGAAGCCTGCGATCTTTGATCGTTCGCTTGGGATTGTAGGAGCTGGCGAAGCCTGCGATCTTGATCGTTCGCTTGGGATTCAAGGGTCTTTGGAAAGATCGCAGCCTCGTTGCACTCGTCAGCTCCTACGGTTCATACAGCTCCTATAGCGCCTATTCCTCCAGGTGGGTTTTCAGTCGTTCCGCCAGGTGCTCGATGGCTTGGCGAAGGTCTTCCACGGCTTCGGCGAGCAGCACCGTGTCGTTCCCACGACAAGCGCTTTCCAGCGCCTCGCAGGCGGCGATCAGGCGTTGCGCCTGGATAATCCGCGCCCCGCCCTTGATCCGGTGCGCCAAGTCCGCCAGGCCCGGCAAGTCCTGTCGGGTGGCCAAGTCCAGCAGCCGCGCTTGATCTTCGGCATTGCTGCTGACCAGTTCCTCCAGCAACGCCCTGATGGCACTCGTGTCGCCACCGGTCAGTTGCTCCAGGCCGCTCAGGTCCAGGCCATCGCTGGACTGGGGCGCCCGCGCATCCGGCATGACCGAAGCCAGGCACGCATTGAGTGCCTTGAGGCCGATGGGCTTGAACAGGCAATCGTCCATCCCGGCTTCGACGCAACGCTGCTTTTCCTCCGGCTGGGCGTTGGCGGTGAACCCCAGGATCACCACCGGCGACAGGTTGCGGTCGCGCTCTTCGGCGCGAATGGTACGAGCCAGTTCGTAGCCGCTCATCAAGGGCATGTTGCAGTCGGTGATGACCACATCGAAGTGTTCGCTGCGCCAGGCCTGCAGAGCGTCGACACCGTTCTGCGCCTCCCGGACGCGATGGCCCAGGTAGCCCAGTTGCTGGGACAGCAGCAAGCGGTTGGCCGGGTAATCGTCGACCACCAGAATACTCAACGCCGGGACCGGTAGCAGCGCCTCGACCTCGGCAGACGCCGCCGGCAGTGCATCGAGCAAGGGCAGGTCCAGCAGAACCTCGACCTGCGTGCCCTCCCCCGGCACGCTGTGCAACACCAGGGTGCCACCCATCATTTCGCACAACGTACGGCTGATGACCAACCCCAACCCGGAACCGCTGCGAGCCGACTGCGGATGTTGGCCGGCCTGGGCAAAGGGGCTGAACAGGCGGCGCTGATCCTCGGGGGAAATACCGCAACCGCTGTCCTCCACCCGCAGGCAAAGACCCAGGCGTTCGCGCCCGGGAGCCGGCTCGCCGCGCACACTCAGGCGCACTTCGCCCTGGTCGGTGAACTTGATGGCGTTGCTCAACAGGTTCGAGACGATCTGCTTGAAACGCAATGGATCAATCAGCACGTCGCGGTCGAGCCCGGCCTCCAGCACCCAATGCAAGCGCAGGTGTTTCTGCCAGGCCAGGCCCTCGAAAATCCGCGCCACCGACTCGATCAACGTATGCAGATTGGCCCGCTGCGGCACCAGCGACAACTTGCCCGACTCGATGCGGGCGATGTCGAGGATGTCGCCGATCAGGTCCAGCATGCCATGGGCCGCACCCGACGCGACCTCGATGGCGAATCGGTCGACGATGCCCTGGTCGGCTTTTTTCAGGGCCAGCTCCAGCAGGCCGATCACCGCATTCATCGGCGTGCGGATCTCATGGCTCATGGTCGCCACGAAAGTGGTCTTGGCCCGATTGGCCTCGTCGGCGCTTTCCTTGGCCACGCGCAACTGTTCCAACAGCCGCCGCAGATAAATGCCCCAGCCCAAGGCCACCAGCAACAGCAGCGCAGCAACGGCGAACCCCTGGAGGATCGTGGTGCGATTGCGCAGCCAATAACTATCGTCGATCACCACCTCACTGCGCCAGCGGTTGGTCAGTTCGTCCATTTCTTCCGGGGAAATACTCAACAGCGCCTTGTCCAGGATCGAGTAAAGCTCCAATGCGCCCCGGTTCGTCGCCAGGGCGATGTGCGCGGGCAAGGTGCCCACGGTGCTGGTGACTTGCAGCGTGTCGCGGTACTGGCGGGAAATCATGTAGCGGGCGCTGATCAACGGGTTGATCGCAGCGTCTGCCGTGCCGGCGGCGACCATGGCCATGGCATCGGCGGCATTCTGCGCCGCCACCAACTGCACGCGGGGGAACTGCTCCAGCAGGAACTCGCGCAGCACGTTGCCACGCACCAGCGCCACGCGCTTGCCCGCCATCTGGTCCAAGGTCAGCGCCCTGGCCCTGACCGGCACCACCAACACGAACGGGTTCGTCAGGTACGGTCGGGTAAAACGCAACTCGTCCTCGAGTTCGGCGCTGGGTATGGCGGTTGCCAGGACGTCGGCCTTGCCGCTCTTGATCTGCCCGATCAAGTCGTCAACCGAGTCGCCCCGCTGCACATCGAACTTCAAACCGGTGCGCAAGCTGACCCGGGCCAGCACATCGGCACCGATGCCGCGCAAATGGCCTTGTTCATCGAAGAACGTCAGCGGCAGGAAGTTTTCATTGGCGGCGACTTTGATGCGGGGGTGGGCGTCCAGCCAACGCTGCTCGTTGACGCTGAAATGCAGCGCCTGCTGACCGGGCATGCTCGCCCCGCCGGCGCTCCAACGCCGCAGGATGATCATGCGTTCGCTGGCGGGAATCGCGTGCAGCGCGGCATTGACGATGCGCAACACGCGCCCGTTGTCGCGACTGACCGCAAAGGCGAACGGCTGCACTTCCATACGCGAGAAATCGGCCAGTTGCACATTGTTCAGGTAGTTCTTGCTGATCAGGTAGTTGGAACTGATCGAATCCCCCAGGTAGACATCGGCCTGACCAAACGCCACGGCGCCGATGGCACTCAAGGTGGAGGGGAACAGTTGCAAGGAAGCCTCGGGATAAAAACCCTTGACCGTCTCTGGCGGCAAATAGTGATACAGCATGGCCACCCGCTTGCCCGCCAGGTCCGTGGGCAAGTCCTGGCTGTCGTCGATGCGGGCCACCAGGGTGGGCAGGTCATCGGCATAGGCCTGGGACATCGCCAGGTCCGGATCGGCGGCTTCGAAGCCGTTGGCGGTGCCGAGCAGATCGATCTCCCCGCCGCGCAGGGCCTGGAGCGCTTCGGCGTGGGACGGATAGCGCTGGACCTGCACCGTGACGTGCAAGAGTTGCCCCAGCAATTGCGCATAGTCGGCAGTCAGGCCTTCGTAGTCGCGACCATTGCCGGTGATGCTGAAAGGCGCATAGTCCGGCGCCGAGGCGCCCAGCAGCAACGTGCCCTTCTGGCGCAGCCAGGCCCAGTCGGCAGCATCCAGGGACACCGAATAATCATCCACGTTGGAGCGCCCGAGCACCTGCAACGACTCAGGGGTCGCGCCTACCGGTGGCGCCGCGCTCAATGAGCCCAGCAACAGCGCCACCAGGCCTGTGCGTAAAAGCAGCATCATTTGGTCAGGGTGTTTCGCTTGGCGTAGTCGGCCCGGCGCACCACCGACTTCAGTCAGGGTGACCGGTTTGGGGTTCAGACTGCCAATACGAGGGAACAGCGAACCGAGCCTTTCAAACAACAGAAGGCTGTGAAGTGAGTGTAGGAAATTTCTGAAAAATTTCCTGCGAGTGACCAGAGAGCGGGCCTATGACCTGTGGGAGCGAGCTTGCTCGCGAAGGCGTAATGTCAGTCACTTCAATATTGGCTGAACTGACGCCATCGCGAGCAAGCTCGCTCCCACAGGGGTTGCGTTGGCTGATGGGTTTCCTGCGAGTGACTCGTTCCCACAGGGCCTATACAGCGGCCAACAGCAAGTCGCGCACCGGACGCGCTTGCCCGCGATTGTTCCCATGCTCATAGAGCGAGCCGGCAATCTCATCGGCACGCACCGGCAGGATCGACAGCAGCGTATCGCTCAGGCCATGGCTGGCCTGGCAGAAGCCCTGCATGTAGATTGCCGCCTTGCAGCGCTCGTCGGTAATCAGCTTGTAGTTGCGGTCCACCTCGAAATCCCCCAGGTACTGCGCCAGTGGCTCCAGCAGGGTGCGGTGCATCTGCCGCTCGTAACCGGTGGCCAGCACCACGGCGTCATAACGGCGTACCGTCAGCTCGCCGGTGGCGTTGTTGCGCACCGCCAGTTCCACGCCGGCGTCGGTGGCCGTGGCCTTCTCCACCGTGGTGAGGGTGCGGAATGCATGGCGGGCGATGCCAGAGACTTTCTGGCGATAGAAAATCCCGTAGATACGCTCGATCAGGTCGATGTCCACCACCGAATAGTTGGTGTTGTGGTACTCGTTGACCAGGCGCTCGCGCTCGCTGTGGGGTTGCTGGAACACCAGGTCGGTGAACTCCGGCGAGAACACTTCGTTGACGAACGGGCTGTCGTCCGCCGGCTTGAGGGCCGAGCCGCGCAGGATCATGTCGACCTGTACCGAAGGGAAGCTGTCGTTGAGGTCGATGAAGGCCTCGGCCGCGCTCTGTCCACCGCCGATGATGGCGATCTTCATCGGCTGGCCCGTCACGCACGGCTGACCCGCCATGCGCTCCAGGTACCGGGAATGGTGGAACACCCGCGCGTCATCCTTGAACGCCTTGAACGCCTCGGGAATGCGCGCGGTGCCACCGGCGCTGACCACCAGCGAGCGGGTGGTGCGGACCAGCTCTTCGCCCTGGCCGTCGCGGGAAATCACCCGCAGCGCCTCGACCTGCTGGTTGTACAGCACCGGTTCGATGCGCAGTACTTCCTCGCCGTAGCGGCTCTGTGCGCTGAAGTGTCCGGCCACCCAGCGCAGGTAGTCATTGAACTCCATGCGGCACGGGTAGAAGGTGCCGAGGTTGATGAAGTCCACCAGGCGGCCATGGTGCTTGAGGTAATTGACGAACGAATACGGGCTGGTGGGGTTGCGCAGGGTCACCAGGTCCTTGAGGAAGGAAATCTGCAACTCGCTCTGGGTCACCAGGGTGTTGCCGTGCCAGCGGTAGTCGGCCTGCTTGTCGAGGAACAGCACGTCCAGTTCACCCTGGACCGGCCCCCGCTCCTGCAGCGCGATGGCCAGGGCCAGGTTCGAAGGGCCGAAGCCAATACCGATCAAGTCGTGAACGATGGGCGATGCAATTGCCTGTGTCATGTCCAGTGTCCTCTGGAAAAGCCCCTCAACAGGGCACGAAAAGCCTGGGGAACCTGACCGGCACTGGAGGCGCCGGCAAGTCGTCTGTTGAGAGGAACGAGGACAGTGAAAAAAAATTTACCGCCGGGTGACCGGCGACGCTCGAATCAGGGCGCGTCCCACTGACGCACGCGAACGCGGCAGTGCTTCATGGCGTTGACGATGTGCTTTTCCACCAATGCCCGGGAAATGCCCAGGCGCTCGGCGATTTGCGGGTGGGACAGGCCTTCGAGCTTGCGCAGCAGGAAACTCTCGCGGCACAGCGGCGGCAGCTCGGCCAGGGCCCGTTGCAGCATGTCCAGGCGCTGGCCATGGTCGAGACTGGTGTGGGGCGATGGCGTGAAGAAGCGCTCTTCGCTGTCCAGCACATCCAGGGATTCGACCTGGCGCAGGACGTTGCGTCGGTGCCCGTCGATCACCAGGTTCAGCGCCGTGCGGTAGAGGAACGCCCGAGGCTGTTCGATGGGCGTGTCGCTGGCACGCTCCAGCACCCGCACATAGGCGTCATGCACCACATCCTCGGCCGCCTGGCGGTTGCCTAGCCTGGCGTTCAGGAAACACACCAGCTCGCGATAGTAGTTTTCCAACATGACTCCCGTGCGCAATGGCCGCGCCAGCTATCCCTGTGCCACCCGGCAAGCCTGAAAAGGGCATGGCACGATAATGGCAAATTCAATCGCGTAATTTATAGTAATTCTCATATAGATTTAAAGCGTTGGTTTGTATCGGGGTTGATTCGTTCAGTTGACGAGGTGTCGGCCCCTGGCTTTTGTGGCGAGGGAGCTTGCTCCCGCTGAGCCTGTAGGAGCTGACGAGCGGAGCGAGGCTGCGATCTTCCCCAGACACTCGAGTCTCAAGCGAAAGATCAAAAGATCGCAGGCTTCGCCAGCTCCTACACAGCCCAGCGCGAGCTTGCTCCCTCGCCACAGGGTTCGGGGTCGCTTCGGCTGATTCGCCAACCTGCTACCAAGTGTTTCAAGCCAGTAAATTCCCGTCCAAAGCGCTCGTTTACCAGAACAGCCCCCCGTCCCTGCCCTTGCTGGGACGGGCCCGATATCACCGGCCGGAACCCTGCATGAAACGTCCCCGCCCTACCCGACGCGCCTGGCTTCTCACCTTCGCCCTGCTTCCGGCCGTGGCCTTCGCCGCGTGGCAAGCGGTGGTGCCCAGCCGAGCGCCCCTGGTCACCGCACCCGTCACCCGTGGCGATGTCGAAAACAGCGTCACCGCCCTGGGCACCTTGCAACCGCGGCGTTATGTCGACGTCGGCGCCCAGGCGTCCGGGCAGATCCAGAAGATTCACGTGGAGGCCGGCGACGAGGTGCGCGAAGGCCAACTGCTGGTGGAGATCGACCCGTCCACGCAAAAAGCCAGGCTCGACGCCGGGCGTTTTTCGATCGAGAACCTCAAGGCCCAGCTTCAGGAACAGCGTGCCCAGCACGACCTGGCGCAGCAGAAATTCCGCCGCCAGCAGCAACTCAAGGCCGGCGGCGCCACCCGCGAGGAAGACGTACAGACCGCCCAGGCCGAAGTGCGGGCGACCCAGGCGCGCATCGACATGTTCCAGGCCCAGATCCGCCAGGCTCAGGCCAGCCTGCGCAGCGACGAGGCCGAGCTGGGCTACACGCGCATCTATGCGCCGATGAGCGGCACCGTGGTCGCCGTCGGTGCCCGGGAAGGCCAGACCCTCAACGCCCAGCAGCAAACCCCGCTGATCCTGCGCATCGCCCGGCTGTCGCCGATGACGGTCTGGGCCGAAGTCTCGGAAGCCGACATCGGCCACGTCAAGCCGGGCATGACCGCCTACTTCACCACCCTGGCCGGCGGCAGCCGTCGCTGGAGCAGCACCGTTCGCCAGATCCTCCCCGTGCCGCCGCGCCCGCTGGAGGCCAGCCAGGGCGGCAGCCCCACCGGAGGCCGCAGCGGCAGCGAGCGGGTGGTGCTCTACACCGTGTTGCTGGACGTCGACAACGCCGACCGCGCGCTGATGACCGACATGACCGCCCAGGTGTTTTTCGTCGCCGGCCAGGCCAAGGACGTGCTGACCGTGCCCATCGCCGCCCTGCAGGACGCCGGTCAGGTGCGGGTGTTGGCCGACAATGGCGACGTCCAGCCGCGCACCGTTCGCACCGGCGTCAGCGATCGGCTGCGCACGCAGATTGTCGACGGCCTGAGCGAAGGCGACCGGGTGCTGATCGGCCCGGCCGGTGGCAGCGGAGGCTGAATGAACACGCCCCTGATCGAACTACGGGACATTCGCAAGGCCTACGGCGGTGGCGACAGCCCTCGGGTGGAGGTGCTGCGCGGCATCGATTTGTCCATTCACGCCGGGGAATTCCTGGCGATTGTCGGGGCGTCCGGCTCCGGTAAATCCACCCTGATGAACATCCTCGGCTGCCTCGACCGCCCCACCAGCGGTGAGTACCGTTTCGCCGGCGAAGACGTCGCCGGCCTGGGCAGTGACGAGCTGGCCTGGCTGCGGCGCGAAGCGTTCGGCTTCGTGTTCCAGGGCTATCACCTGATCCCGTCCGGCACCGCCCAGGAAAACGTCGAGATGCCGGCCATCTATGCCGGCACCTCCGCCGCCGAGCGCCACGCCCGGGCCGGTGCCCTGCTCGACCGCCTGGGCCTGGCCAGCCGTACCGGCAACCGCCCCCATCAACTCTCCGGTGGTCAGCAGCAGCGGGTGTCGATTGCCCGGGCCTTGATGAACGGCGGCCACATCATCCTCGCCGACGAACCCACCGGCGCCCTCGACAGCCAGAGCGGCATCGAGGTCATGGCGTTGCTCGACGAACTGGCGAGCCAGGGCCACGTGGTGATTCTGATCACCCATGACCGCGAGGTGGCGGCCCGGGCCAAGCGCATCATCGAGATCCGCGATGGGCTGATCATCAGTGACAGCGCCCCCTCGTTGCCACACGAGGTGCACGCCAATCCAAAAGCCCTGCAAGCCGTGGACCTGCGCCAGCGCCTGAGCGCCGGCAGCGAACACAACGGCGCCTGGAAAGGCGAACTGGTGGACGCGGTACAGGCGGCGTGGCGGGTGATGTGGATCAATCGCTTTCGCACCGCCCTGACCCTGCTCGGCATTGTCATCGGCGTGGCCTCGGTGGTGGTGATGCTGGCCGTGGGCGAAGGCAGCAAGCGCCAGGTCATGGCCCAGATGGGCGCGTTCGGCTCGAACATCATCTACCTCAACGGCAGCGCGCCCACGCCACGAGCCGCCAAGGGCATTATCAGCGAATACGACCTGGCCGCCCTCGCCGACCTGCCCGAGGTGCAGCGCATCATGCCGGTCAACGGTGCCGAAGCCAGCGTGCGTTTCGGCAACCTCGACCACACCAGCTACGTCGGCGGCAACGACACGAATTTCCCGGCCATCTTCAATTGGCCGGTGGCCGAGGGCAATTACTTCAGCGACGCCGACGAACGGGGCGCCGCGGCGGTGGCGGTGATCGGCCACAAGGTCCGGCAGAAACTGCTCAAGGACGTCGCCGACCCCATCGGCCGCTACATCCTGATCGAGAACATGCCGTTCCAGGTGGTCGGCGTGCTGGCGGAAAAAGGTGCCAGCTCCGGGGATTCGGACGCCGACAATCGCATCGCCGTGCCCTACTCCGCCGCCAGCGTGCGGTTGTTCGGCACGCGCCATCCCGAATACGTGGTGATCGCCGCCCGGGACGCGGGCAAGGTCAAGGAGGCCGAACAGGCGGTCTCCCGCACCCTGTTGCGCCTGCACGACGGCAAACAGGATTTCGAGCTGACCAACAACGCCGCGATGATCCAGGCCGAAGCCCGCACCCAGGGCACGCTGTCGCTGATGCTCGGGGCCATTGCGGCGATTTCGCTGTTGGTGGGCGGCATCGGCGTGATGAACATCATGCTCATGACCGTGCGCGAACGGACCCGGGAGATCGGTATCCGCATGGCCACCGGCGCCCGGCAGCGCGACATCCTGCGCCAGTTTCTCACCGAAGCGGTGATGCTCTCGGTGGTCGGCGGGCTCGCCGGTATCGGCCTGGCCCTGCTGGTGGGTGGCGCCTTATTGCTGGGCAAGATCGCCGTGGCCTTCGAATGGCTGGCGGTGTTCGGCGCCTTCGGCTGCGCCCTGGTCACCGGCGT
The DNA here is from genome assembly GCF_900104425.1 of Pseudomonas sp. NFACC13-1. Classification (NCBI taxonomy): domain Bacteria; kingdom Pseudomonadati; phylum Pseudomonadota; class Gammaproteobacteria; order Pseudomonadales; family Pseudomonadaceae; genus Pseudomonas; species Pseudomonas sp. NFACC13-1. Next base: position 29,377 of record NZ_FMXV01000026.1, read on the forward strand.
TGTCTTCGGCTTCATGCCCGCCCGCAAGGCCGCCCGCCTCGACCCGGTCGCGGCCCTCACCAGTGAATGAACCCCACCCTATGAAAGCGCACCTGACCCTCCTGGCCGCCAGCCTGTTGCTGGCGGCCTGCGCCACCCCGGCGTCGGCACCGGACAGCGGCATCCAGCCGCCACCGGCCTGGCAGCACCTCGATACACCCAGCGCCCAAGCGGATAACCAGCAATGGTGGACGCACTTCGGCAGCCCCCAGCTGGACCGCCTGATCGAACAGGCGCGCCGGGACAGCCACGATCTGGCCGCCGCCATGGCCCGGGTGCGCCAGGCACAGGCCAGCGCAGTGATCGCCGGAGCGCCATTGCTGCCGGCGGTCACGGCCGGGCTCAACGGCAATCGCCAGGAATTGTTGCACGGCAAAGGCTACAGCCAACTGGACGTGGACCGGGACAACCGCACCATCGACTACTACGACGCCAACCTCAGCGCCACCTATGAGCTGGACTTCTGGGGTGGCAAGCGGGCGGCCCGGGACAGTGCGCTGAGCACGCTGTCGGCCAGCCAGTTCGACCGGGCGACCGTGGAGTTGACCCTGCTCAGCGGCGTCGCCAACAGCTACACCCAGGCGTTGTCCCTGCGCGAGCAACAACGCATCGCCGAACAGAACCTCGACAACGCCCAGCGCGTGCTCGACCTGGTCCAGACCCGCTACGACGCCGGCAGCGCCACGGCCCTGGAACTGTCCCAGCAAAAAAGCCTGGTGGCGGCCCAGCAACGCCGCGTACCCCAAGTGCAGCAACAGGCCCGGGAAGCCGTGATCACCCTGGCGACGCTGCTGGGGCAACCGGTGCAGTCGGTCAGGCTCGACGACGACCGTTTCGACCGCTTGCACTGGCCTGCCATCGACGCCGGCGTGCCCAGCGAACTGCTGCGCCGCCGCCCGGACATCGCCGCCGCCGAAGCGCGCCTCGCTGCCGCCCAGGCCGACATCACCGTGGCTCGCGCCGCCATGCTGCCCGCCATGACCCTGGGCCTGAGCCTGGCCACCGGCGCCGACATCGCCGACCAGTTGCTGCGCAACAACGTCTACAACCTCACCGCCGGCCTGGCCGCCCCGATCTTCAACAACGGCCGCCTGAGTGCCGAACGGGACAGAGCCACCGCCCGCCAGGAGGAACTGCTGGAGCTCTATCGCGCCGCCATCATCAACGGCTTCGCCGACGTCGAAAAAGCCCTCAACGGCATCCACGGTCTCGACCAGCAACGACAATGGCAAAGTGAAGAACTGCACCAGGCCCAGACCGCCTTCGACATCGCCCAGCGCCGCTACCAGGCCGGCGCCGAAGACCTGCTCACCGTGCTGGAAACCCAACGCACGCTGTACGCCGCCCAGGACATGAACGTGCAGTTAAGGCTGGCGCGGGTACAGGCGAGCGTGGCGTTGTACAAGGCGCTGGGTGGGGGTTGGCGGGTGATGTAGGCCTCGAACACACCTTCAAACCACAAAGGTGTTCACTTGAGGTCAATCTCAAGCCAAGTACGCCTGTGGCGAGGGAGCTTGCTCCCGCTGGGCTGCGCAGCAGCCCCAATGGCCGGCACCTCGGTGGGACAGAGGTTGTGAGGGGGCCGGTTTGGGGCCGCTTCGCGACCCAGCGGGAGCAAGCTCCCTCGCCACAGATAATTCCCCGCCCAATAAAGGGTGTTCGGCTTGGGTTCTGTTTATCCGGCCATGTAGGACTCCCGAGCGAGGCTACGTTGCCTTGCGTCATTGCCTACAACTACGCCAGAATCCGCCGGCTTGTGCGCTTGGCACCCCATCGATAACTTGTTTCCCGTCACTGCCCATCAGTGATCGGGTCTGCAAGCCCGACGAAATACCAGGCGCATAGCCACAAGCCAATCGACACATCCGTGTCGCTCAATGGCGGCTGTGTGCGGGAGACCTTCGGGTCTACCGGGTTCCTGGTTTCCCGGTCTTGCAGACCCGCGCATAGCTGCCACCCATCATCTGCAAGTGATGTCTGGCAGCGCCCTTTGAATAATCAGGAGCTGCACCATGTTCAAGATCACCCCCAATCCCCCCGAAGACGAGTCCAAAAAACTCAACGATGCCGCCGACCGCGCCCTCGCCTTTTACCTCGACCCCAAACCCGAAAAACCCAACCCACCACCGGGCCAGTTGTTCACCGTGGCAGAAGGCGCGGACATGGAATGCCTGCTGGCCAACCTCAGCGAGACCCTCGCTTCGGTCAACGTCATGGCAAGCGAGCAGGCCTTTGAACTGGAAGGCTCGCGGCGCCATTTTGCGCTGGGCATCCAGCAAATGATCGAGCTGGCAGAACTGCTGGCAAACCGCGCCCTGGACATCGCCGCGCCGCGCTAAAAGCCCTTACAACACAACCCTCAAGCCAAGTGACATTGTGGTGAGGGGATTTATCCCCGCTGGGCTGCGAAGCGGCCCCAAAACCGGCTCCCTCAAAAACACCTGACACACCGAGGTGCCGGCTCTGGGGGCTGCTGCGCAGCCCAGCGGGGATAAATCCCCTCGCCACAACAGTGTTCATCCAATAGGAAAGGTTAAACGGATTTGCTCTTGAGATTGCGCGCATACCACGGCCGTTGCGGCACCCGGCGGAACAGTTCGGAGAGCTTTTTGTCATCGCTGCCGAAGGTGATGCGCAGGGCCAGTTTCATGGTTTCCGGGTCCATCTCCACCGAGCGCCCGGCCTGCAGCCCTGGGGTGGTGCTGCAACCGTGGGTGTCCGGGCCCAGCCAGGGGTCGGCGATTTCGACCCAGCGGCCCGGGGCGAACCAGGGCACACCGTTGACCTCGAGCCGGCTCACTTCCCCCGGGTGGAAACGCTCGTGGGCGCGGAACCAGTCTTCGAGGCGGTCGTCGATCCAGCCGTGGAAGGCCCAGAACACCGGGCTCACGTGGGAAGAAAACGGATCGCCGAGAAAGTCATTCTCCGGGGCGTACCAGCGCTGGGCGAAGTCCGCCGGGTCGCGGGCGAACGGCACCGGGTGGCCGTTGGACGGGTCGCGCGGCACCGAGGCCCAGCGCATGTGCAGCCAGTCGTGCAGGCCCAGTTCCACTTCCGAACCAAACTGGCCCAGGCTCAGTTTCGACAGGTAGCGCGGGTCGCGGTAGCGCGATTCCCAGACCTGAAAATTGCTGTGGTAGGTCTCGGCGGTCTTGATGTCGCTGACCCACTGGGCGTACTGCTCGTCGCCGTCGGCCAACCAGGTCGGCGGCAAGGACGTGCCATCGTGGTTATCGAGGTAGCGGGCGAACCCCAGGCGATCGCGCTCCAGCTCCGGTTGCGGCAAGGGAAAGCGTGGCCACGACGGCAGCGCCTGGAACGATCGGGCGGTGCCGAGCATGTGCCGGTGCATGAAAAAGAAGTCCACGCCCGAGCCATTGCGATCCTTGCGCGGCCCGCGGGCATCACGCTCCTGGTCCCGTGGGCCGGGCTGCCAGCCGATGCCGCGCAGGGCGTTGCGCTTGTCTTCGTCCAGGGTGTGCCATTTGTCCCGCGAGGCGTGCCAGAGCTGGTGGAACAGCCGATGCTCGGGCGACACCAGCCAGGCCAGCAGCGCCGGGCTCAGCGGCGTGCGCTCCCGCGCCTCGGGAAAGCGCTGCTTGACGGCGATGAAATGATTGTCCTGTTCAGGCAACGCCAAGGGACGGTCCAGGCGCAACACCCGGCCGCTAAGGGTGGCGCTGCCGGCATTGCCGAAACCGGCCCAGACTTCGTCCAGGGTCATGATGAATTCATAGTCCGGCGCGTCGTGCCGAGCCCCCATCAACCGCCAGCTCAGTTGTTTCGGGTCGGTTCCGGCCAGGTCGCCCAATACCCGGTAATGCGGCTCTTCGGCGCCGCGCAAGCGTTCGGCGCTGTCGAGGTAACCCACCAGGCCACGGCCCCTCTGGCCGATATCGAGGAAGATCTGCAGATCGTCCTGCGGCAAGCCTTCGAGACCGGCGTCGCGGCCGGTGAAACGGATCGTCCAGATGCCCCGCAACGTATCGGCCCGGCGCTGGCCCGCCACGTCCGCCACGTCGAACGAGGCTTCGCCGGGGGTAATGGTCGGGTCCGGCCGGGTCAGTTCGCGATGCCCGTAATACACCGCAGGCACGGCGGCACCGGTCAGCGCCAGGCCTGCCATGAACCATCGTCGAGAAATCGTCATTGCCTTACCTGTGTCCAGCCCTGGAGCGGGCTTTATCCAAGCTAGAACGAGGGGTAGGCTGACAAATTTATAGGGAGGCAGTGGAGACCTCATCGCGAGCAGGCTCGCTCCCACAATGGATTTGAGTACATTCCCAAAAATCAGGTTGGTTTCAAGGCCGCCTTCGCGAGCAAGCTCGCTCCCACAGGTGAGCGCATTCCAAATTGTGGGAGCGAGCTTGCTCGCGATGGCGGCCCCGAGAGCGCCTAAATTTCCCTGCCGACCACTCGTTCTCCCCAGATAGCAAAGGCCCCCGCGCCTGTCCTTCCAAGGCGAACCTGACTGAGATCGGCAATGACAACACCTCGTTCGAAAAAGGCTCTTTTCATCGGCCTGCCCCTGGCCCTGGCGTTGGCCGTCGGTGCGGGCGTAGCGGCTTGGGACCATTGGTGGCGGGACAACCCCGGCTACCCGGTCAAAGTGATGAAAGAGGCCAGGGAACTGCACGAGCGCCTGCTGTCCTTCGACAGCCACATCACCGTGCCGCTGGATTTCGGTACCGCCGGCAATGAAGCCGACAAGGACGGCAGTGGCCAGTTCGATCTGGTCAAAGCCAACCGCGGCCACCTGTCCGGCGCGGCCCTCACGGTGTTCGGCTGGCCGGAGTTGTGGAACGGGCCCAACGCGCCGCACAAGCCCACCGCCGGTTTTGTCGAGGAAGCGCGCAACCAGCAGGAAGTGCGCTACAAGATCATCACCGGCCTGGTCCGGGACTTCCCCAACCAGGTCGCCATCGCCTACACCCCGGATGATTTCCGCCGCCTGCACGGCGAAGGCAAATTCGCGATTTTCATCAGCATGCTCAACGCCTACCCCCTCGGCCATGACCTGAGCCTGCTGGACCTGTGGACGGCGCGGGGCATGCGCATGTTCGGCTTCAGCTACATCGGCAACAACGACTGGGCCGACTCCTCCCGCCCACTGCCGTTCTTCAACGACTCGCCCGATGCCCTGGGCGGCCTGTCGGACATCGGCAAGCAAGCGGTGACGCGCCTGAACGACCTGGGCGTGATCATCGACGTGTCGCAGATGTCGACCCTGGCCTTGGAGCAAGTCGCGCAACTGAGTCGCACGCCGCTGGTGGCCTCTCATTCGGCACCTCGGGCGATGGTGGACATACCGCGCAACCTCAGCGACAAGGAAATGCAGCTGATCAAGGCCAGCGGCGGCGTGGTGCAGATCGTCGGTTTCTCCCAGTACCTGCGCCCGCTGACGCAAAAGACCCAGGACAGACTCAACGCCCTGCGCGAACGCTTCGACCTGCCGCCGCTGCCCAACCTGGCGATGGCGCTGATGCCCGGCGACCCGATCATCGCCGCCTGGCCGGAACAGAAATTCGGCGAATACGCCGGCCAGCTCTACGGCATCCTCGAAGAAGAACCCAAGGCCAGCCTCAAGGACCTGGGGGACGCCATCGACTACACCGTGCGCAAGATCGGCATCGACCATGTCGGCATCAGCTCGGACTTCAACGAAGGCGGCGGCGTGAAAGGCTGGGAGAACGTCGGCGACATCCGCAACGTCACCGCCGAACTGCTGACCCGCGGCTACTCCGAAGCCGACATCGCCAAACTGTGGGGCGGCAATTTCCTGCGGGTCTGGGATCAGGTGCAGAAAGCCGCCCGCCCCGCCATCGCCTCGACCCAGAAGGCGGTCCAGCCATGAATGAGCGTCGCACCTTCCTGAAGCAGGCTGGGATCCTCGCCGCCGGCCTGCCCCTGGCCGCCAGCCTGCCCGCCACGGCCAGCGCCGATCCCCTGGCGCCGCTACCCAAGAACAAATGGGCGCAATTGCGCTCGCTGTTCAACCAGGACCCGGACTACCTGCACTTTTCCAACTTCCTCGTCACCACCCACCCGCGCCCGGTGCGCGAAGCCATCGACCGACACCGCGCCGCCCTGGATAAAAACCCGGGGCTGTTGATGGACTGGGACTTGGGCGTCACCGAAGAGCGTGAGGAAAACGTCCGCATCTGGGCCGGCCGTTACCTGCAAGCCAGCCCGAAGCAGATCGCCCTCACCGGCAGCACCACCGAAGGCCTGTCGATCATCTACGGCGGCGTCCACGTGGCGGCCGACCAGGAAATCCTCACCACCGCCCACGAACACTACGCCACCCACACCATTCTCGACCTGCGCACCCAACGCAGCGGCACCCGGGTGCGCAAGATCAAGCTGTTCGACAACGCCCACGACGCCAGCCATGAACAGATCCTCACGGCCATCGACCGCAACATCCGCCCCGAAACCCGGGTGCTGGGCATGACCTGGGTGCACTCGGGCAGCGGCGTGAAGCTGCCCATCGACAAGATCGGCGCCCTGGTGGACAAGCACAACCAAGGCCGCAGCGATGAACAACGGATCATCTATGTGGTGGACGGCGTGCACGGTTTCGGCGTCGAAGACCTCGACTTCCCTGCCATGAATTGCGACTTTTTCATTGCCGGCACCCACAAATGGATGTTCGGCCCACGCGGCACCGGCTTGGTGTGCAGCCGCAGTGAAGAACTCAAGTACGTCACGCCGATCATTCCGACCTTTTCCGAAGCCACGACGTTCTCCACCGTCATGACCCCGGGGGGCTATCACGCCTTCGAGCATCGCTGGGCCGCCGACGAAGCGTTCAAGCTGCACCTGCAACTGGGCAAGGCCGAGGTGCAGGCGCGGATCCACGCCCTCAACAGCTACCTGAAAAAACAGCTGGTGGCACAGCCGCAGATCGAGCTGATCACCCCCATGAGCCCGGAGTTGTCCGCCGGCTTCACCTTCTTCCGGGTCAAGGGCCGCGACAGCGACGAAGTCGCCGCCTACCTGATGAAGAACCGTGTGATCGCCGACGCCGTGCATCGCGATGCGGGACCGGTGGTCCGCACCGCACCGGGGCTGCTCAACACCGAAGCCGAGATCGATCGCTTCATGGGGTTGCTGGACAAAACGCTCTGAGCCGAACCTTTTTGACCTTATCGAGAGAGATGGATGAACAGTTTTTCGCTGAAGCTACTCCCGGCACTGGCCCTCGCCGCCCTGCTGCCCTCCGGCGCCCAGGCATCGCAACCGGGCCAGGTCTTTCGCGACTGCAAGGATTGCCCGGAAATGGTCGTGCTGCCCACCGGCACCTTCCAGATGGGCACCCCGGACGACGAAGTGGGACGCGAACCCGACGAAGGCCCGCTGCACCCGGTGACGTTTGCCAAGCCCGTGGCGATCAGCCGCTTCCAGGTGCTCAAGGGCGAATGGTTCGCTTACCTGCGCGACACCGGCTACACCATGCCCGACGGCGATGAGCGTCCCGGTCGAGCCTGCAAGGCCGGCATCCCGGACTACCAGGGCAGCGACCCGCGCAAGCAATACACCGACCGGCACCCGGCGGTGTGCATGGACTTCGACGAAGCCAATGCCTACGTGGCGTGGCTGTCGAAAAAAACCGGCAAACAATACCGGCTGGTCAGCGAGTCCCTGCGCGAATACGCCGCACGCGGCGGCAGCACCGGGCCGTTCCCCTTCCCGTTCGATGAAGGCAAGGAATACAGCATCGCCCAGCACGCCAACACCTACGGCGCGGCCGACGGCTACAACTTCACCGCCCCGGCCGGCAGCTTCGCGCCCAACGCCTTCGGCGTGTACGACATGCATGGCAACATCTACGAATGGACCGCCGATTGCTACAACGAAAACTATGTGGGCGCCCCGAGCGACGGCAGCGCCTGGCTGACCGGCAAGTGCGAATTCAGACGCATCCGCGGCAACGACTGGGGCGAAGCGCCGGTGTTCTCCCGCTCCGGCAACCGCAACGCGCTGGTGCCGGGCAATCGGGGGGACTGGATCGGTTTTCGGGTGGCGCGGGATATGTAATCAACGGACTCGCCCAAATACCTGTTTGGACCGGGGACATGGTTAACCTTGTGGTGAGGGGATTTATCCCCGCTGGGCTGCGAAGCAGCCCCCAAACAGGCAACACCGATCAGTCAGAAGTAACGCGGTGGTTTCATTGGGGCTGCTTCGCAGCCCGCCGGGGATAAATCCCCTCGCCACAATAATGTGTGGCTCGTTAAATCCCCTCCCCTACCAATCGTTCTACAGGTGGGCGCGCCCCAACCCGGCGTGCCGCCGTCCTCCAGCCCATGCGGTGAATGCCCCGCGATGGCCTTCGCCCTTTTCATCTAGCAGGGAAACTCCATGAGCCAACCAAAACGCGGGGTGATCAATGAATTGTTCACCCTGCTCAAACCCTTCCGGCTGATTGTCATCGGCGCCATCCTGTTGGGCATGGTCGGTGGCCTGAGCGTGACCGTGCTGCTGGCGACCATCAACAAGGTGCTGCACGCCGAAGGCGGGCTGAGCCACACCGTGGTGGGCGTGTTCGCCGGGTTGTGCCTGCTGGCCCTGGTCAGCTCCATCTGTTCCGACATCGGCACCAACTACGTTGGCCAGAAGATCATCGCCAAGCTGCGCAAGGAGCTGGGGGAAAAAGTCCTGTCGGCGCCCATCCAGCAGATCGAACGCTACCGCAGCCATCGCCTGATCCCGGTGCTGACCCACGACGTCGACACCATCAGCGATTTCGCCTTCGCCTTCGCCCCCCTGGCCATTTCCCTGACCGTCACCCTCGGCTGCATGGGGTACCTGGCCATGCTGTCGTGGCCGATGTTCCTGATGATGGTCGTGGCGATTGTCATCGGCACCGTGGTCCAGTACATCGCCCGCGGTCGTGGGATCAAGGGCTTCATGGAAGCTCGCGATTCCGAGGACGAATTGCAGAAGCACTACAACGCCATCGCCGAAGGCGCCAAGGAACTGCGCATCCATCGCCCCCGGCGGCAACGCATGTTCGTCTCGGGCATCGAACACACCGCCGACAAGATCTGCGACACGCAGATCCGCTCGGTGAACATTTTCGTGATCGCCAAGACCTTCGGCTCGATGCTGTTCTTCGTGGTGATCGGCCTGGCCCTGGCCCTGCAATCACTGTGGCCGAGCGCCGACAAGGCGGTGATGAGCGGTTTCGTGCTGGTGTTGCTGTACATGAAAGGCCCGCTGGAACACCTGATCGGCACCCTGCCGATCGTCAGCCGCGCCCAGATCGCCTTCCGCCGCATCGCCGAATTGTCGGAGCAGTTTTCATCCCCTGAACCGCACCTGTTGCTCAACGACCCAGGCCAGCCGACCCCCCCGGTGCAGACCCTGGAACTGAGCCATGTGACTTACAGCTTCCCGGCGGTGGAAGGCGCCACGCCGTTCCGCCTGGGACCGGTGAACCTGAAGATCGATCAGGGCGACATCGTGTTCATCGTGGGTGAAAACGGTTGCGGCAAAACCACGCTGATCAAGCTGCTGCTGGGCCTGTACGCGCCGCAGCAAGGGGAAATCCGCCTCAATGACCACGTGGTGACGGCCGTGACCCGCGACGATTATCGCCAGTTGTTCACGACGATTTTTGCCGATTACTACCTGTTCGACGACATCGTCCAGGGCGACACCCATATCCCGGACGACGCCAATAAATACCTGCAACGCCTGGAGATCGCCCACAAGGTCAGCGTGCGCGACGGCGCCTTCACCACCACCGACCTGTCCACCGGTCAGCGCAAGCGCCTGGCACTGGTCAATGCGTGGCTGGAAGAACGCCCGGTGCTGGTGTTCGACGAATGGGCCGCCGACCAGGACCCGACCTTCCGGCGGATTTTCTACACCGAGCTGCTGCCGGACCTCAAGCGCCTGGGCAAGACCATCATCGTGATTTCCCACGACGACCGTTACTTCGACGTGGCCGACCAATTGGTGCGCATGGAAGCCGGCCGGGTGATCACCGAACTGCAATCGGCGTAAATAATCACGATTCTCATTCTGGTTTTTTCTGGGTCGTGCGTCCTAATTAAGAATTGATGACAACTACACCCCTATTAAAACTAAAACTTGCAAGAGTGAAACACATGCCAGCAACTCCGGGGATTCCACGTTTTACCAAGGCACTGATCATGCGCCGCCTGCTGCAACCAGGCTTCAGCGCCAGCGCATTCAGCCTGGCCTTGGCCATGCCGTTCAGCGCACAGGTCCAGGCACAGGAAGTCGATCTCAACATTCCGGCGCAGTCGCTGGCGAGTGCCTTGCAGGCGTTGAGCAACCAATCGAACATGCAAGTGCTCTACAGTGCCGATGATGTCCAGGGCCTGCGCAGCCAACCGGTCAGCGGTCGGTTGTCGCCGGCGCAGGCGTTGTCGCAGATGCTGGTGGGGACCGGCGTCATGTTCACCATCCAAGGCAACACGGTCAGCGTGCGCGCCAGGACAACGGGGAATTCGCTGGAACTGGGCGCCACGACCATCACCGGTAAATCCGCCGAAACCGCCTACGGCCCGGTGGACGGCTACGTCGCCACCCGCAGCGCCACCGGCACCAAGACCGACACGCCGATCCTGGAAGTCCCGCAGACCATCAACGTCGTCACCGCCGAGCAAGTCGCCACCCAGGGCGCGCGCAACCTGACCCAGGCCTTGCGCTACACGCCGGGCCTGAACACCGGTGGCTTCACCGACCGCAACGCCATCGCCGACGAGATCACCAGCCGGGGTTTCTCGCCGACGTCGCTGTACCTCGACGGGGCCTACCTGCCCTATGCCGGCAGCCTCGGCGGCGCGCCGCAAATCGACCCGTACACCTTGGAGCGTATCGAAGTGCTCAAGGGCCCCTCGTCGGTGCTGTACGGGCAGAACCAGCCCGGCGGCCTGATCAACATGGTCTCCAAGCGCCCGACCACGGAACAGCGCAGCCAGATCAAACTGGGCGCGGGCAGCTACAGCCGGGTCAACGGCGCGTTCGACACCAGCGGTCCGATCGACGACCAGAAGGAATTCAGCTACCGCGTCATCGGCGTGGCGAAAAAAGGCAACCAACAGGTCGATCACACCCACAGCGAACGCATGCTGCTGGCACCGAGCCTGACCTGGGCGCCCAACGACGACACCTCGCTGACCGTGCTGGCGCAGATCCAGCGCGACGATGGCCTGGAGGACTACCAGGCGCTGCCGCGGATCGGTTCCCTGGAGCGCGGCCCCAACGGCCAGCGGATCGACCGGGACTTCTTCTCCGGCGACACGCGGTGGAACGACTACAAGCGTGACCAGTTCATCCTGGGCTACGACTTCAGCCACAACATCACCGATGACCTGAAATTCCGCTCCACTGCGCGTTATACCGATGTGCGCGACCAGTACCGGGGCTTCTACCTGCGCAGCTTCGTCACCACCGGTGGCGTCACGGACCAGACCCAGGCCAACCGGGTAAAACTCGACTGGCAACAGCACAACACCGCCTACACCGTCGATAACAACGTGGAATACAAATTCAATACCGGCGCCCTGGAACACACCACCCTGGCGGGCGTGGACTATCGGCATTTCAACCGTAAGTACGATGGCTACAACGCCTACAACGTCGCGCCGATCGACCTGTACGGCAATAACAACAACTACGACACCGGCAGCGTAACCCCAACGCTGGACACCAAGTGGGACAACACCGTTCGCCAGACCGGCGTCTACCTGCAGGACCAGATCAAGCTGGACAAGTGGATCCTGACCGTGGGTGGCCGCCAGGACTGGGCCGAAGTGGACAACAAGGACCTGCTGGCGGGCACCGTTTCCTCACTGCGCGACAACAAGTTCACCGGCCGGGTGGGCCTGACCTATGTCACCGATTTCGGCCTGGCGCCGTACATCAGCTACTCGGAATCCTTCCTGCCGACCACGGGCACGGACGCCAGCGGCGACGCCTTCAAGCCGACCGAAGGCGAACAATACGAAGTGGGCGTGAAGTACCAGCCGTTCGACAAGACGATGATTACCGCCTCGGTGTTCCAGATCAAACAGAAGAACCTGGTCACCGCCGACCCCGCCGATCCGCAGAACTCGATCCAGTCGGGCCAGGTGCGTTCACGGGGGGTTGAACTGGAAGTCAAATCCACCGTCGACAACGTCGACGTCATGGCTGCCGCCACCTACCTCGACTCGTTCTACACCAAGGACAACTACGGCAACGAGGGCAACCGCAGCGAGCAACAGGCACCGTTCTCCGCCACGCTGTGGGTCGACTACCACTTCACCCAGGCCGTCCTCAATGGCCTGACCTTCGGCGCAGGCGCCCGTCACACCGGCCGCAAGCCGGGCGACGCGGCCAACTCGTTCGACGTACCGGCCTTCACCGTGTTCGACACCACTATCAGCTATGACATGGGCAAGGCCACCTCGAGCCTGCGTGGCGTCACCACCAGCCTGAACGTACAGAACGTCTTCGACCGCGAGTACGTGTCCCACTGCAACTACTCGTTCGGCTGCTACTACGGCCAGGAACGCGTGGCCTCGCTGGACGTGACCTACGACTTCTAAACAACACCCAAAACCGGGCCCGGCCCTAATGCCAGTCAGTTAAGGATCAAACGACTCAAAATCTGTGGGAGCAAAGCTTGCTCGCGATGGCGGTGGATCAGCAAAATAATCTTGGCTGACACTCCGCTATCGCGAGCAAGCTCGCTCCCACAAGGGATGGTGGTGATTCAGGCGGTCAACGCAGTCCGCAAGGCTTGGCTCAATTGCGCGTACACCTCGTCAATCTCCGGCACCACGCTCTGCAAGCGCAGGTAGTCGTGGATCAGGCCGGTGTATTCGATCAGTTCCACGCCCACCCCCTGCTCCTGCAAACGCCGGGCGTAAGCGCGGCCTTCGTCGAGCAGCGGGTCATGGCCGGCCAGGGCGATCAGGGCCGGGGCCAGGCCTGGGCAGCCGGGCGCCAGCAACGGCGAGAAACGCCAATCCAGGCGATCGGTGGGCTCATTGGCGTAGTGCCGGTAGAACCACTCGAGGGTTTCGCTCTCCAGCAAATAGCCTTCGCCGAACAGCTCGGTGGACGGGCTGCTGGTGGACGCATCGGTCACCGGGTAACAGAGCAATTGAAAGCACGGCTGGATCGCCAGGGAGGCCGGTTCCAGGGCCGCTTGCAGCGCCAGCACCGTCGCCAGTGTCGCGCCGACGCTGTCGCCGCCGAACGCCACGCGGCTGATGTCCAGGCCTTCGGCGCGGGCCTGCCGGGCCAGCCAGTCGAGGGCGTCGGCGCCGTCGTTCAGCGGGGTCGGGAAGGTGTGCTCCGGGGCCAGGCGATAGCCCACCGACAACACCGCGCACGGTGTCCGGGCGCAGAATTCGCGGCAGACGCCGTCGTGGGATGCCAGACTGCCGACCACATAGCCGCCGCCGTGAAAGTACACCAGCACCGGCAGCGCCTGGGCCGAAGCCGTGGCGGGACGATACAGACGCAGCGCCAGCGTCGCGCCGTCACGGGCGGTGAATGCGTGAGCGGCGCACTGCACATCCGCCGGAGCGTCCCAGCGCAATTGCCCGGTGGTGCGCTCGAACGCCTCACGGGCCTGGGCCGGCGTCGACAGGTGAAACGGCCCGGGGCCGTCGGCCTGGCTTTCTTCGGCCAGGTCGAGGAAGGCATTGAGTTCCGGATGCAAGGACATCGCAGGGGTTCCTTATGTAAAACCATGGGTAAAAGATGAGCCACTCGGACTCATGCAACACCCTGTGGCGAGGGGGATTTAGCGAAACGCCAAACGTCCCGCTGGATTGCGCCCTGTAGGAGCTGCCGAAGGCTGCGATCTTTTGACTTTGCGCTTGGGACTCAAGCGTCTGAGGAGAGATCGCAGCCTCGTTGCACTCGTCAGCTCCTACATCCGGCTCATCTTGTATAACGATAAACCCGCCCCGATCCTTAAGCCGCTTGCGCCACGCAGTGCTCGATCAACGCCTCCAGTTCCTCCTGGTAGGCGCGCATCAAGCCCTCGACGGTCTCGGCACGGTAGCGGCGGGTGCTGAAGATGCAGCGCAGCGCCAGTCGCCCGTCGTACACCTGCCCCACCACTTCCAGCCAGTTGCCCAGCGCGGCATGGGGGCTGTAGCAACTGCCGTAGCTTTCCGCCGCCGGCACCAGCAACGCCTTGTCGTCGAAGCTCTGGTCGAACTGCCCCAGGTAGTTGAACGTCACCCGTGCCTGGGGCGCGCGGCCCAGGGTGGCGGCCATCGGCTCGCCGCTCATGTAGCGCAACACGCCATAGCCCAATCCCTTGTTCGGCACCGCGGCCAACTGCCGTTGCACCGCCCGCACCGAGGTGCCGATGTCGGCGTCATGGCTCGGGGTCAGGCGCACCGGGAACATGCTGGTGAACCAGCCCAGGCTGCGGCTCAGGTCGATGTCCTTGACCAGGTCCTCGCGCCCATGCCCCTCCAGTTGGATCAGCACCGACGGCTGCTGGCTCCAGCGGCACAAGACCCGGCTCAGCGCCGCCAGCAATACGTCGTTGATCTGCGTCTGGTAGGCCGCCGGCACCTGTTTGAGCAACTGCTGGGTGTGCTGCTCCGACAGGCTCAAATGCGCCACCGACTGGTACTGCACCTGGTTCTTGCCCCGCAGGTTGTCACACGGCAACTCGCTGCCCGGCTGGTCGATCTGCTCCAGCCACCAGGCTTTTTCCGGCGCCGGATAGTCCCGCGCATAGGCTTGCAGGCCCTCGGCCCAGGCCCGGTAGCTGCTGGTGCGAATCGGCAGGTTCGGCGTCTGGCCGTCGCAGTAGGCCGCATAAGCCGTCTGCAAATCCTGCAGCAGCAAACGCCACGACACCGTGTCGATGACCAAGTGATGAATCACCATCAGCACGCGAATTTCACCGCTGCCCAGGGTCACATGCGCCGTGCGCCACACCGGCCCGTTGTGCACATCAAGGCTGCGTTGCACCCGTTCGGCGTACAACTCCAGCTCGGCTTCATCGGCCACGCTGTGCTGCCACAGCAAAGGTTCGTTGGTCCACTGGGCCTGCATCTCCTCCAGCGCCTGGTAATGCTGCAGGTGACGCCCACCGACTTCACTGAAGCGCAGGCGCAAGGCATCGTGCTGCTGCATCATGCCGCGCAAGGCCAATTCCAGTGCCGTCAGGTTCAACCCCTGGCGGGCCCGCAGCATCAACGCCTGGTTGTAATGATGGGGTTCGCTCATGCGCTGGTCGAACCACCATTGCTGGATCGGAATCAGGTTGAACTGCCCTTCGGCGGCCACCTGGGTCACGTCCTCGACCGTCACGGCAAACGTGTTCGAACGCTGGTCGAAAATCGCCTCGATGGTCTGGCCGCGCATCAGGTCCCGCAGCTTGAGCTCCATCTTCAGCTCCCCATGGTTGCGCACCCGCGAGACCACTTGCAGGCTGAGGATCGAGTCCCCACCCAGCTCGAAGAAATTGTCGGTGATGCCCACCCGCTCGACTTGCAACACCTCGGCCCAGATTTCGGCCAGCAATTGCTCATCGCGGTTACGCCCCGGCACATACTCGGCGCCCTTGAATTCCGGCTCCGGCAAGGCCTGGCGATCGAGCTTGCCGTTGGGGGTGACCGGCAACGCCTCCAGGCAGATGACCTGGGCCGGCACCATGTAATCCGGCAATTGCGCCCGCAGCTCGGCCTTGAGCCGATCGCCGATGGCCACGCCATCGGGGGTGACCACGTAGCCGATCAGTTGCTTGCCCGAAACACTGTCGCGGGCGATCACCACCGCATCGCTGACGTCGGCCAGTTGCCGCAGGCTGGCCTCCACTTCTCCCAGTTCGATGCGGAACCCCCGCACCTTGATCTGGTGGTCGATACGGCCGACGTAATCGAGCACCCCGTCGACGCGCTGGCGTACCAGGTCGCCGCTGCGGTACAGGCGATCGCCCGGCTGGCCGAACGGGTCCGGCACGAAGCGCTCGGCACTCAGGTCCGGGCGGCGGTGATAACCACGGGCGATGCCCGCGCCACCGATGTACAACTCGCCGGCAATGCCCGGCGGCAATGGGTTGAGGTTGTCGTCCAGCACATACAAGGCGCGCTCACCCACCGCACGCCCGATCGGCGCGTAGGCGGCTTCGCAACGTTCGCTGGCCGGTACCTTCCACAGCATCGGCGTGACCACGGTTTCAGTCGGGCCGTAGCCGTTGGTGAAGAAGTGCGGACGCAGCGCCGCCTTCACTTGCTCGAAGGTCTGGTCCGGCACCGCATCGCCGCCGAAGCAGTAGACCCGCACCGGCGGCGGTGCCAACTGGCTGTTGGCGGCGTATTCGGCCAGTTGCTTGAGGTAGGCCGGCGGGAAGCAGGCGATGGTGATGCCGTGGCGGTGCAAGGCGTCGAAGGTCTGCTCCGGCGTCCACAGCGCGCCGTCGCGAATCACCAGGGTGCCGCCGCTGAACAGCGTGCTCAGCCAGCGCTCATGGGCGCCGTCGAAGGCGAACGACATGAAATGCAGTTCGCGGGTGTGTTCGTCCATGTCATACAGCCCGGCGATGGCCTGGCAATGCATGCTCATCGGCCCGTGCGCCACGGCGACGCCTTTGGGTCGACCGGTGGAGCCCGAGGTGTAGATCAGGTAGGCCAGGTTGCCGCCGAGCAAACCGCTGTGAGGCGGCAGGTCGCTGTAGCCACGGCTGTCGAAACCGTCGATGGCCAGGCGCGCCAGACCGTCGAGCTGTGGCAGGCGCGCCTGCACCCGGCTGTGGGTCAGCAACAGCGCCATGGCCGAATCTTCGATCATGAACGCCAGGCGCTCGGGTGGATAATCGATGTCCAGCGGCACATACGCCGAACCGCTTTTCATCACCGCCAGCAGCGCCACGACCATGTCCACCGACCGCTCCAGGGCCACGCCGACCACCACTTCCGGGCCGGCGCCGAGCTCGATCAAGCGGTGAGCCAGGCGGTTGGCCCGGCGCTCCAGTTCGCCATAGTCCAGCGAGTCGTCGCCACACACCAGCGCCGTGGCCTGCGGACGCGACTGGGCATGCCGGCCAATCAGCTCCGGCAACAACTGCGCCTGATAGCTGCCGTTCGGTGCCGCGCTCCAGTGTGCGAAGGCCTGCCACTGTTCCAGCGACAAGCGCTGCAGGTTGCCCAGGCACACGTGGGGCGCATCGATCATCGCTTCCAGGGTGTCTTCCAGGGTGCGGCGGATTCGCTCCACCGCGTCGACGCTGAAGGCGTTGCGCAGGAACAGGTACTCGATGGACAGCGTTTCACCCAGGTTGACCGCCAGGTCCATCGGGAAGTTGGTCACGTCATGATTGCGTGACTCGCCGAAGCTCAGGCCGGTGTCCTGCTGGTCGCCCAGGCGTTCGTCGATGGGGTAGTTCTCGAACACGATGATGCTGTCGAACAAGCCCTGCCCGCCCAGGCCCGACCAGCGCTGGATATCCGCCAGTGGCGCATGGGCATGCTCACGCAGGTCCAGGTTGTAGGCCTGCAGCTGTTGCAGCCATTGATCCAGCGGCTGCTCGGGGTCCAGGGTCTGGATCACCGGCAAGGTGTTGATGAACAGGCCAAGGATGTTGTCGGCGTTGACCAGCCCCGCCGGACGCCCGGCGACGGTGGCGCCGAAGACCACGGTGTTCTGCCCGGTGAAGCGTTGCAACAACAGCAGCCACGCCCCTTGGATCAAGGTATTGGGTGTGATCTGCAAGGCGCGGCAGGCCTGTTGCAGGCGAGCGGTCTGTGCCACGTCCCAACGCGAATACAACGCCTCGTGCCCCGGCAATGCCTCGACATGCCGCGGGAACATCGCCTGGTTGAGGGAAGTCGCCTGTTCCAAGGTGTCGAGGCGGCTGCGCCAGAAGCGTTCCAGCGCGCCCTGGTCCTGGCGTTGCAGCCATTCGATGAACTCGCGGTAGCGACCATTGCGGCTGGGCACCTGCCCATGGGCGTAGAACTGCAACACCTCACCGAACAACCGCGAACTGCTCCAGCCGTCCATGAGGATGTGATGGCAGGTCCAGATCATCTGGTAGCGATCGTCTTCCAGGCGCAGCAACAACACCCGTTGCAAAGGCGCGCGGCCCAGGTCGAAACCGGCCAGGTAGTCGGCGGTCGCCCGGGCGCTGATCGCCTGCTCGCTGATGTCCTGTCCACGCCAGTCTTCAATCTGCAACGGCAACTCGACGTGGCGATGGACGATTTGCACCGGCGCGCTCAAGCCATCCTGCCAGTGGAAACTGGTGCGCAGGATGTCCTCGCGCTCGATCACCGACGTCCAGGCCCGGGCGAAACGCTCGGTGTCCAGGCCATGCACCGGCAGGCTGATCTGGTTGATGTACAAGCCGGAGCTGTCGTCGGCCAGGGTGTGGAACAGCATGCCGTCCTGCATCGGCGACAGCGGATAGATGTCCTCCACCTGCGCCACGGGCACCGGCAGGCCATTGAGTTGCGCCTGGCTCAGGCGCGCCAGCGGGAAGTCCGAAGGTGTCAGGCCCAAGTGCCCGTCAGTGCAGCAGTGATCGATCAGTTGTTGCAACGCCACGGCGTAGGCATCGGCCAACCGCTGGAGCGTCGCCTCGTCGAAAACATCGCCACTGAAGGTCCAGTCGAGGGTCAACTGGCCGTTGAAGATCCGGCCGTCGATGGTCAGCCAGTTGCCCAGGGCCACGTCATCGCCATGCCCGGCGCCACTGCCCTCCTCGCTCGGCACGAACAGCGCCTGCTCATCGAAGCTCTGGTCGAACTGCCCCAGGTAGTTGAAGGTGATGCGCGCTGGCGGCAGTTTTGCCAGCCGCTGCTGGACCGCTTCGGCCCCCAGGTAACGCAGGACGCCGTAGCCCAGGCCCTTGTTCGGCACCGCCCGCAGTTGTTCCTTGATCCGCTTGATCGACTCGGCCGGATCGCTGGCCGGCGTCAGCAACACCGGGAACAGGCTGGTGAACCAACCGACGGTGCGGCTCAGGTCGATGCCCTCGAACAGTTCTTCGCGGCCATGGCCTTCGAGCTGCACCAGGCAGGCCGGTTGCCCGGTCCATTGGCAGACCACTTGCGCCAGTGCGCTGAGCAGCAAATCGTTGACCTGGGTGCGATAGGCCATCGGCGCCTGCTTGAGCAAACGTTGGGTCTGGGTGGCATCCAGGCGTGTGCTCACCGAACGGCCATGGGCCGCGGCCTGGCTGCCCTCGGGACGGGCCCGTGGCAGCGGCGGCAGGGGCTGGTCCAGTTGCCCGACCCAGTAATCCAGTTCCTTGTTCAGGGCTTCGCTGTGGGCGTAGTCCTGCAACTGAGCGGCCCAGGCCTTGAACGCCGTGGACTTGCCCGGCAAGGCCGGCGCCTGGTTCGCCCGCAGTTGGCGGTAGACGTTTTGCAGGTCTTCCAGCAGTACCCGCCACGACACGCCGTCCATGACCAGGTGATGAATCGCCAGGTGCAGGCGCGAACTGCCGTCCTGCACCGCGATCAGGCTGCAGCGCAGCAACGGGCCGTGTCGCAGGTCGAGGCTGCGTTGGGCCTGGTCGGCGATGGCGATGATCTCGGCGGCGTCCTGCGCGGTGCGCTGCCAGATCTCCAGCGGCGGCTTATCCACGGCCTGATGGCTGGCGTGCCAGCGGCCATCGTTGGCCTCGGTGAACCGCAAGCGCAGGGCATCGTGATGGGCCACCACGTGCTGGAGGGCCTGTTGCAGGTGGGCGATGTCCAAGGGTTCGCGCGGGGTCAGCAGGACCGATTGGTTCCAGTGGTCGCGGTGCGGGATATCACTGGCGAAGAACCAATGCTGCATTGGCACCAACAGGCTGTCACCGGTGACCGGGCCTTGGTCGACCACGCCTTCGTCGGTCGCCGTGGCGACCCGCGCCAGGGCCTGGATGTTCTGGTGCAGGAACAGGTCCTTGGGGGTCAGGCCGATGCCTTGGGCACGCGCCCGGCTGACCACCTGGATCGAGTTGATCGAGTCACCGCCCAGGGCGAAGAAGTTGTCGGCGGTACCCACCCGCTCGACGCCAAGCACCCCTTGCCAGATCTCCACCAGTGCCCGCTCGATGGCGTTGACCGGTGCCGTGAACGCTTCCTGGCGCTCGGCCAGGTCGGGTGCCGGCAGCGCCTTGCGGTCGAGTTTGCCGTTCGGGCTCAGCGGCATGTGTTCCAGGCGGGTCAGGTGCGTCGGCACCATGTGCTCCGGCAGGTTCAGGCGCAAATGGGCCAGCAGCGCTTCGCGCAACAGCGGCCAGTCGCTGGCCTCACCGGCCTGGGCCACCACGTAGCCGCTCAGCACCTTGCCGCTGCGGCTGTCCTGGGCCACCACCACCGCTTCTCGCACCGCCGCATGTTCAAGCAGGCGCGCTTCGATCTCACCCAATTCGATACGGAACCCGCGGACCTTCACCTGGTGGTCGATCCGACCGACGTAATCGATCACCCCGTCCGGGCGATAGCGCGCCAGGTCACCGGTGCGGTACAGCCGCTCGCCGGCCACGAACGGGCTGGCGACGAAACGCTCGGCGGTCAGTTCGGGACGGCGGTGATAACCGCGGGCCAGGCCCTGGCCGCTGAGGTACAGCTCGCCGTTGACGCCGCTCGGCACCGGGTTGAGTTCATCGTCGAGGATGTAGGTCATCAGGTTGGCAATCGGCTCGCCAATCGGCACCGCATCGCGCCCTTCGTCGCGGCAGGTCCAATGGGTCACGTCGATGGCCGCTTCGGTCGGGCCGTACAGGTTGTACAGCCGGGCATTGGGCAACTTGGCGAACACCTGCTGCTGGGCATCCACCGGCAGGGCTTCGCCGCTGCAGACGATGCGGGTCAGACGGGTGCACCGGCTGACGTTGGCATCCAGCACGAACGCCTGCAGCATCGACGGCACGAAATGCAGGGTGGTGATGCCTTCCCGTTCGATCAGGCTGACCAGCTTCTGCGGATCGCGATGATCGCCCGGTGCCGCGACGACCAGGCGCACGCCAGTCATCAACGGCCAGAAGAACTCCCAGACCGACACGTCGAAACTGAACGGCGTCTTCTGCAAGACACTGTCGCCGGCCTCCAGGCCATAGGCCTGTTGCATCCAGCACAAGCGGTTGGTCAGGGCGCCGTGACTGTTGCCGGCGCCCTTGGGCTTGCCGGTGGAGCCGGAAGTGTAGATCACATAGGCCAGGTTCTGGGCGACGGCCCGGGCAGGCGGATTATCGGTGGCATAGTCACGCAGCCAGTCGTCATCCCCATCCAGCAGCAATAGGTTAAGGCCACCTCCTGTGGGAGCGAGCCTGCTCGCGATGGCGTCAACACACTCAACATCGCCATTGACTGAACCACCGCTATCGCGAGCAGGCTCGCTCCCACAGAACTGGTTGAGCAATGAACTTTGGGTCAGCAGCAACTCGATGCCGCTGTCCTCGATCATGTAAGCCAGGCGTTCCGGCGGGTATTCCGGGTCCAGCGGCACGTAGGCGCCACCGGCCTTGAGGATCGCCAGCAGCCCGACCACCATTTCCACACTGCGGTGCACCGAGATGCCCACCAGCACATCCGGGCCGACGCCGCGCTCGATCAAGGCGTGGGCCAACCGGTTGGCGCGGGCGTTGAGCTGGGCATAGCTCAGCGATTGCCCTGCGAACACCAGCGCCTCGGCGTGGGGATCACGCTCGACCTGGGCTTCGATCAAATGATGGACCGGGAGATGGTTCGGGTAGTCGGCGTAGGTGCGGTTCCAGTCCTCGACGATCAGGCGCCGCTGCGCCCTGTCCAGCATCGGCAGCTCGGCGATGCGCTGGGTCGGGTTGGCGACGATGGCGCGCAACAGGTTCAGCCAGTGCTCACCCAGGCGGGCGATGGTGCTCGGCTCGAACAGGTCGCTGGCGTAAGTCAGCGCGGCGCTGAGGCCATCGGCGTACTCGAAGGTGTCCAGGGTCAGGTCGAACTGGGCGGTGCCCGAGTCCCAGGTCAGTTGCTCCAGGCTCAGGCCCGGCAACGCCGACAGGTCCCGGCGGGCATCGCTGGCATGGTTGAACATCACCTGGAACAGTGGCGTATGGCTCAGGTTGCGCGCCGGTTCCAGCCGCTCCACCAGTTGTTCGAACGGCAGGTCCTGATGGGCCTGGGCACCGAGGGCCCGTCGCTTGACCTGATCGAGCAACTGGTCGAATCGCAGGTTGCCGTCGATGTCGGCCTTGAGCACCTGGGTATTGACGAAGAAGCCCAGCAGACGCTCGGTTTCCACCCGGTTGCGGTTGGCGATCGGCACACCGACGCGGATGTCGTCCTGGCCGCTGTAGCGGTGCAGCAAGGTCTGGAAGCCGGCGAGCAAGAGCATGAACAGCGTGCTGTTGTGCTGCTGGGCCAGGCGCTTGAGGCCTTCGGCCAGGGCCGGTTCGATGACGATGGGCAACCGTGCGCCACGATAGCTTTGCTGGGCCGGGCGCGGATGGTCGGTCGGCAGTTGGAGAATCGGTTGCTCGCCGCCCAACTGCTCGATCCAGTAGTCGAGTTGACGCTGCTGCTCCCCCGCCGCCAGCCACTGCCGCTGCCAGTGGCCATAGTCGGCGTACTGGATCGGCAGCGGCGTCAGCGTCACCGGCTGGCCCTGGCTGAAACCTGCGTACAACTGCAGCAGGTCGTCGACCATGATCTGCATCGACCAGGCATCGGACACGATGTGGTGCTGGGTCAGGATCAGCACATGGTCCTCGGCGCCCAGTTGCAGCCACTTGACCCGCAGCAACGGACCGCGCTGTAAATCGAACGGTTGCCGGGTTTCGGCTTCGATCAAGCCGCGCAACGCATGTTCATCGACGTCGACTTCGAGCGACTCCACCGCCAGGGCCAGCGGCGCTGGTTCGTCGATCACCTGCACGGGGCGCTCATGGTCGAGCACGAAGCGGGTACGCAGGCTCTCGTGACGCGCCACCAGTGCATCGAAGCTCTGTTGCAGCGCGGCACGGTCGAGGGCGCCGCGCAAACGCAGGGCCGCCGGAATGTGATAGGCGCTGCTGGTAGGTTCCAGTTGCCAGAGGAACCACTGCCGTTGCTGGGCGAACGAGAGCGCCAGCGGCTGGTCGCGAGGAATGCGTGGAATGCCCGGTTCATCGTGGGCCGATGCCGTGCCCATGGCCTCGACAAACGCTCGCAGGCTGTTATGGGCGAACAACAGGCGCAACGGCACCTGGATATTCAGTTGCTGGCGAATCCGCGACATCACCTGGGTGGCGAGCAAGGAATGGCCGCCCAGTTCGAAGAAACTGTCGTCCAGGCCCACCCGTGGCACCTTGAGGATATCGGCCCAGATCGTCGCCACCGCCTGCTGCACATGTGTCTGCGGCGCGACATAGGTTTTCTGCCACTGGCTGGCATCGGGCTTGGGCAACTGCTTGCGATCCAGCTTGCCGTTGGGCGTCAGCGGGAAGCGTGGCAACACCACCATGTGCGCCGGCACCATGTAGTCGGGCAGGTTGACCTTGAGCCGGGCCGTGAGGCTGTCGCGCAGGGCGCCCTGGGCACCGGCGTCCGAGTCATTCAGTTCGAGGGTTGGAACGATGTACGCCACCAACGCCTGGCCGCCCGGTGCCTCCTGGGCCAGCACCGCCGCTTCGCGCACGCAGTCCTGTTCCAGCAGGCGCGCTTCGATTTCGCCCAGTTCGATGCGGAACCCGCGAATCTTCACCTGATGGTCGATGCGCCCGAGGTATTCGAGAATGCCGTCGGCCCGCTGGCGCGCCAGGTCACCGGTGCGATACAGGCGCTCGCCGGCAACAAACGGATGGGGCACGAAACGTTCGGCGGTCAGCGCCGGACGCTGGAAATAACCACGGGCCAGACCCTGGCCGCCGATCAGCAATTCACCGGCCACGCCATAGGGCACCGGCATCAGGTCGGCGCCGACGATGTACAGCGCCGTGTTGTCGATGGGCCCGCCCAGCCAGGGTTGCGCGGCCTGGGGTTGCAACGGGTGCAAGGCCGACCAGATGGTGGTTTCCGTCGGGCCGTAGAGGTTCCACACTTCACCGCCGAGGGCGAGCATGCGCACGGCCAGTTCCTGGGGCAGCGCCTCGCCACCGCACAGGCACTTGCAGCCGCGCAAACCCTGGGCGTGCTCGTTGTCCAGCAACATGCGCCAGGTCGACGGCGTGGCCTGCACCACGTTGACCTGCTCGGCCGCGATCAGCGCCAATACCGCGTACGGGTCCTGGGCGACGTGCGGGCCGGTCAGTACGATGCACGCGCCGACCATCAGCGGCACGTAGATTTCCAGGCCGAAAATATCGAACGAGAACGTGGTCAGCGACAACGCCCGGTCCTGGGCCGTCATGCCCGGCGCCTGGGCCATGCTCGCGACGAAGTTGGTCAGCGCGCCGTGGCGCACCATCACACCTTTGGGCTTGCCGGTGGAGCCGGAGGTGTAGATCGCGTAGGCCAGGTGCTCCGCATCCAGGCGCGGCGCCGGCGCGTCGCAGGCATAATCGTCGAGCCAGTCCCCCTCCTGGTCCAACACCAACGTGGTGACGCCAACACCAGACACTGTGGGAGCGAGCCTGCTCGCGATGGCGTCAGCACATTCAACATCGCCATTGACTGAACCACCGCTATCGCGAGCAAGCTCGCTCCCACAGGACAGCGGTAGCTGGTCGAGCAATGAACGTTGGGTCAGCAGCAGCTCGATGCCGCTGTCTTCGATCATGTAGGCCAGGCGATCCTGGGGGAATGCCGGGTCCAGCGGCAGGTAGGCGCCACCGGCCTTGAGGATCGCCAGCAGGCCCACCAGCATGTGCGCGCTGCGTTCCACGGCAATGCCCACCAGGACATCCGGGCCCACGCCGAGGCTTTGCAGCTTGCCCGCCAACTGATTGGCCCGGGCATTGAGTTGGCGGTAGCTCCAGCGCTCGCCGTCGATGACCAGCGCCGGGGCGTCCGGGGTGCGCGCCGCTTGTCTTTCGAACAGTTGATGAACAAAACCCGCCTCGGGCGCCGGTGTCGGGGTGCGCTGGCCGTTGTCGAGCTGGGCCTGGCGCTCGGCCGCGTCGAGCAACGGCAACTCACCGATGCGCTGCGCCGGGTCGGCCACGATCGCCCGCAACAGGTTCTGCCAATGCCCGCCCAGGCGCGCGATTGTCTCGGCGCCAAACAGGTCGGTGGCATAGATCAGCCCTGCCGAAAGCCCTTCACTGTGCTCCACGGTTTCCAGGGTCAGGTCGAATTGCGCCGTGTGCGAATCCCAGCGCAGTTCCTCGACTTTCAACGCGCCGACCGGCCCCTCGCCCGCCGGGCCTTGGGTCCGGTGGTTGAACATCACTTGGAACAGCGGGCTGTGGCTCAGGTTGCGCTCAGGCTGCAACGCCTCGACCAGTTGCTCGAACGACAACTCCTGGTGAGCCTGGGCGCCCAGGGCTGTCTGTTTGACTTGTTGCAGCAAGGCGCCAAACGAATCCTGGCTCTGGACATCGCTGTCGAGCACCTGGGTGTTGACGAAAAAGCCGATCAGGCGCTCGGTCTCGACCCGGTTGCGGTTGGCCGTCGGCACGCCGACGCGAATATCGTTCTGGCCGCTGTAGCGATGCAGCAGCGCCTGGAACGAGGCCAGCAGGAGCATGAACAGGCTGACGCCTTCGCGCTGGGCCATGTGCTTGAGGTCGCCGGCCAGTACCGCGTCGATGGCCAGCTCCAACCGTGCGCCGCGATAGCTCATCACCGCCGGACGCGGAAAATCGGTCGGCAGTTCCAGCACCGGTTGCTGGCCGCCCAGGCGTGCGGTCCAGTATGCCAACTGACGCTCGCGCTCGCCCGCTTCCATCCAGTGCCGCTGCCAGATGGCGTAGTCGGTGTACTGGATCGGCAGCGCCGGCAATTGCGGCGCGTGGCCCTGGCTGAAGGCGGCGTAGCCGTTGACCAGTTCCTCGACCATCACCTGCATCGACCAGCCATCGGCCACGATGTGGTGCAAGGTCACGATCAGCACATGATCATCCGCCGCCAACCGCAGCAGGCGCGTGCGCAGCAGTGGCCCCTGTTGCAGGTCGAAGAGCTGGCGGGTTTCCCCTTCGATCAACTGGCGCAGCTGCGTCTCGTCCGGCAACCGTTCCAGGGTGTCTGCCTGCAAATGCACTGGCGCCGCCGCGTGCACCTGCTGCACGACCTGCTCGCCATGGGTCTGGAAGGTGGTGCGCAGGCTCTCGTGCCGGGCCACCAACGCGGTGAAACTCTGTTCCAGCGCAGCGATGTCCAGCGGCCCGCGCAAGCGCAGGGCCGTGGGCATGTGGTAGGCCGCGCTCTCGGGGTCCAACTGCCAGAGGAACCATTGGCGCTCCTGGGCAAAAGACAACGACAGTGTGTCGAACTCGGCACTGACAGGCGGGATCGGCAGGTTCGCCGGGGAAACGTTCTCTTCGAGCATCTTCTGCAAGTACAAGCGACGTTTTTCCAGCGGCAGCGTTATGAAGCGCCTGGCAATACGTTGTGCGACAGCGGTGTCCATCAAACCTCCTCAAATTCATCGAGCAGCGCTTCGAGCTTGCTCAATTTCGACGTACTCATGGGTTCGCCGGCAGGCTCGAGTTGCGCCACGAACGCGCCGAGTACCGGGAATTGGAAAATCAGTTGCGGGGTCAAGGTCAGGCCCAGTTCCAGTTGCAGGCGCGAGACCACGCTCACCACCAGCAGCGAATGCCCGCCCAGTTCGAAGAAGTCGTCGCCCAGCCCGACCTGCTCGACCTTGAGCACGTCTTGCCAGATGGCCGCGACCCGGCATTCGAGGTCGCTCTGCGGTGCCAGGTATGCCGGTTGCAGGGCACGGGTGTCCGGTGCCGGCAAGGCCTCGCGATCGAGCTTGCCGTTGGGGGTCAGCGGCAAGCGGTCGAGGAAGACCCAATGGGTCGGCACCATGAAGTCCGGCACCTGGGCCGCCAGTCGCGCCTTGAGCCGTTCGCCCAGGCTGCCCTGGTCGAGAGGGCTGTCCTGGCCGACCAGATAGGCCACCAGGTTCGGCCCGCTCACGTCGTCCCGCGCCAGCACCACCGCATCGCGCACATCGGCATCGGCCTGCAGGCGCGCTTCGATTTCCCCCAGCTCGATACGCAGGCCACGGATCTTCACCTGGTGGTCGATCCGGCCGAGGTACTCGATCACCCCGTCGGCGCCATAACGGGCCAGGTCACCGGTGCGATACAAGCGGCCGCCCGGGGCTGGCGCGAACGGATCGGGAATGAAGCGCTCGGCGCTCAGTGCCGGTCGTTGGTGGTAACCACGGGCCAGGGAATCACCGGCGATGTGCAACTCGCCGACGGCACCCACGGCGCAAGGCTGTAGCGCCGCGTCCAGCACGTAGGTGCGCACGTTATCGATGGGACGGCCAATGGCGATGATCCGTTCGGCGTCGTCTTCGCTGCCGCGCACCACCGCATGGCTGCTGGTGTCGATGGTCGCTTCGGTCGGGCCATACAGGTTGCGCAGTTCGCCATCGAACAGCGCCATGACCTGGCGCGACAGGTGCACGCTGAGGGCTTCGCCACCGCACAGCAGCAGGCGCAGGGAGGCCAGTTGCGCGCGGGTCGCCAGTGGCAGCAAGGCCTGCAACAGCGAGGGCGCCATTTGCAGCACGCTGATGCGCCACCGCGCCACGTCGGCCCAGAGGGTGGTCAGGTCGAGGTTCAGGTGCGGGCTGGCGAGCACCAGTTGCGCGCCGCTCATCAACGGCAGCCAGAACTCCCAGACCGAGGCATCGAAACTGATCGCGGTTTTTTGCAGGACGCGGTCGGCGGCCGTCAGTTTCAGGCAACCCTGCATCCACGCCATGTGGTTGCTCAGGGCGGCATGGCGAAGGGTCACGCCCTTGGGCTTGCCGGTGGAGCCAGAGGTGTAGATCACATAAGCAAGGTGATCGCCGTCGATGGCCACGCCAGGGTCGCGCTCGCTGTAGCCGGCCAGCCATTGCCCGGGCTGATCCAACAGCAGCGCGGCCACGGCAGCGTCGCCGAACAGCGGCAGCACATCGGTCTCGGTGAGCAGCAAGGCGATGCCGCTGTCCTCGACCATATACGCCAGGCGATCCCGGGGATAGGCCGGGTCCAGTGGCACGTAGGCGCCGCCGGCCTTGAGCACCGCCAGCAAACCGACCACCATCTGCACGCTGCGCGACAGCGCCAGGCCCACCAGCACGTCGGGGCCGATGCCGCGTTCGATCAAGCCATGGGCCAGGCGATTGGCCCGGGCATTGAGCTGGGCGTAGGTGAGCGTCTCCTGCTCGCTGACCAGGGCGACCGCGTCGGGGGTGCTTCGGGCCTGGGCCTCGATCCATTGATGGATCAGGCGCCGAGGCGGCTCCACCACCGAGGTGGCGTTCCAGTCGTGCAGCAGCCTGGCGCGGGCCACCGTATCCAGCAATTGGATATCGCCCACGCAACCGCCGGCCGGCAGGCTCACCATCTGCGCGAGCACGTGTGCCACCTGCTCAGCCAGGCGCTCGACGGTGTGTGTAGGGAAAGCAGCATGGGCATAGGTGAAGTGCAGGCTCAGGATGTCAGTTAGATTGACGGCCAGGGTCAACGGGAAATTAGTCTGTTCCTGGCTGGCCACGCTGCCGAAGCTCAAGCCCGAGGGCGCCTGCTCTTGCAGGGCCTGGGACACGGGGTAGTTTTCGAACACCAGCAAGGTGTCGAACAAACCGTCACCGCCCTGCCCGGCCCAGCGCTGGATCTCGAACAGCGGCGTGTGCTCGTGCTCGCGCAAGGCCACGTTCTGGCCCTGGAGCTGTTGCAGCAGCGCGCTCAGCGCTTGCTCCGGGCGCGGGCTGGCGATCACCGGCAAGGTGTTGATGAACAGGCCGATCTGCTGCTCAACCCCCTTGAGCTCGCTCGGACGTCCCGACACGGTGGCGCCGAAGGCCACGGTGGCGTGCCCGGTGTAGTGCTGCAGCAGCAACAGCCAGGTCGCCTGGACGACGGTGTTGAGGGTGACTTTCTGCTGGCGGGCGAACTCGCTCAGGCGTTGGGTCTGCTGGGGCGTCAGGTCGTGATAGTGGTTGGCGTGGCTGCTTTCCAATACCGATTGCAACGGCGCGATACGGGTCTCGGCCAGACGGGTCGGCGCCTCCAGGCTGTACAATTGCCCCAGCCAGAAGGTTTCGCTGGCCTGGGCGTCGCGGCCTTGCAGCCAGGCGATGTAGTCCCGATACCGCCCGGCCGGGCGTGGCAAGGCCTGGCCGTCGTAGCGTTGCAGCACCTCGCCGAGCAACTGCGAGTTGCTCCAGCCGTCCATCAGGATGTGGTGATGGGTGTAGATCAGGTGATATCGCTGCTCAGCGGTACGCACCAGCACCAGGCGCAGCAACGGCGCGCAGGCCAGGTCGAAACCCTGCTCGCGCTCGGCGTCCGCCAGTTCGGCCAGGGCCTGGCCGACATCGGCGCGGGTGCTCCAGTCCAGCGAGGTGAACGGCACGCGCACCTGCTTGTGCACCACTTGCACCGGGCGCTCGCTGCCCTGCCAGACAAAACTGCTGCGCAGGCTGTCATGGGCATCGACCGCCGCTTGCCAGGCCGCCTCGAAACGCCGTGGGTCGAGGCCTTCGATGTCCAGGCACATCTGGTTGATGTACTGGCCGCTGCCCGCTTCGTACAGGCTGTGGAACAACATGCCCTGCTGCATCGGCGCCAGCGGGTAAAGGTCTTCCACCCCGCGCGCCGACAGCGCCAGGCCATCGAGTTGTGCCTGGGTCAGGCCGGCCAGGGGAAAATCCGCCGGCGTCATGCCCTGGCTCGTCGGGTCGCAGCAATGGGCGATCAACAGCGCCAGCTCACGGGCGTAGTCATCGGCCAAGCCCTGGATGGTCGCCGGGTCGAACTGTTGCGCACTGAACGTCCAGCCCAACCGCAGCGCGCCATCGAACACCTGGCCGTTGAGCGTGAGCCAATTGCCCAGGGTGGTCAGCGGGCTTTGCTCGTCGCCGGCGCTTTCGCTGGCCGGGCTGAACAAGGCACCTTGGGCCTGATCGAAACTGCCGTCGAACTGACCGAGGTAATTGAAGGTGATGCGCGGCACCGGCAACGCCTCCAGGGCCGCCCGACTGGCGTCGTCGCCCAGGTAACGCAGGGCACCGAAGCCCACGCCTTTGTCGGGAATCGTCCGCAGCCCCTGCTTGATCGACTTGATCGAGTCCGCCAGTTCCACGGCCGGCGACAACCGGACCGGGAACAGACTGGTGAACCACCCTACCGTGCGGGTCAGGTCGACATTGGCGAACAGCTCTTCGCGGCCATGGCCTTCGAGCTGGAGCAACAGGCTGTCGTGGCCGGTCCAGCGGCAGATCACCCGGGCCAGGGCCGTGAGCAACAAGTCGTTGACCTGGGTGCGATAGGCCGCTGGCGCCTCTTGCAGCAATTTCCGGGTCAAGTGCGCATCCAGTCGCGTGTGAACGGTGACGGCCTCGCGATTTTGCCCGATCGCCTCGGGGTCGAGGCACGGCAGGACGGTCGGCGCGTCGCGCAGTTGCCCTTGCCAATAGGCCAATTGCTGCTGCAATTGCGCGCTACGCGCATGGGCCTGCAACTGCTCGGCAAACACCTTGACCGAACTGGTCTTGGCCGGCAGTTGCAGCGCTTGGCCGGCGAGCAACTGCTGGTAGGCGGTTTGCAGGTCGTCGAACAGAATCCGCCACGACACGCCGTCCACCGCCAGGTGATGAACCACCAGCAACAGGCGCTGGCTGCCATCGGCCAAGGTCGCCAGGACGCCGCGCAACAGCGGTCCGGCGTGCAGGTCGAGGCTGCGCTGGGCCTGATCGGCGACGGTTTCCAGCGCGCTGGCATCGGCCACCTCACGCTGCCACAGCAAACCCTTGCCCGCCCAAGCCTGGTGTTGCGCCGCCACCTCACGGTGCTCGGCGCGCCAACCTTCGGCGGTTTCATTGAAGGACAAACGCAAGGCGTCGTGGTGCAGCACCAACGCCTGCAAGGCCTGCTCCACCACGGACGCTTGCAACGGGCTGGCCGGTTTCAGCAACACCGACTGGTTGTAGTGGTGACGCTCGGGAATCGCCTCGGCGAAAAACGCCTGCTGGATCGGCAACAGCGGCGTCGACCCTCGGCTCGGCGCCTGATCGATGCCCGGTGCCTGCCCACCGGTCTGGGCGACGCTCGCCAGCGTCTGTACGGTCTGGTGCTGGAACAAGTCCTTGGGAGTAAAACGGATGCCCGCCTGACGGGCGCGGCTGACCACCTGGATGGAGACAATCGAGTCGCCGCCCAACTCGAAGAAGTTGTCGCTCAAACCAACCCGTTCGACCTTGAGCACGTCCTGCCAGATCGCTGCGATCTGTTGCTCCAGCTCACTTCGCGGCGCCACGTAGTCCTGCTGGACCTGGCTGGCGTCGGCGGTCGGCAAGGCCTTGCGGTCGAGCTTGCCGTTGGCGGTCAGCGGCCATTGCTCGAGGAACAGCAAGTGCGTCGGCACCATGTAGTCCGGC
The DNA here is from genome assembly GCF_900104425.1 of Pseudomonas sp. NFACC13-1. NCBI lineage: Bacteria > Pseudomonadati > Pseudomonadota > Gammaproteobacteria > Pseudomonadales > Pseudomonadaceae > Pseudomonas > Pseudomonas sp. NFACC13-1. Next base: position 60,856 of record NZ_FMXV01000026.1, read on the forward strand.
AGGTCGGCCTTGAGCTGGGCCTTGATCTGCTCGCGCAGGCCGGCAGAGTCTTCGGTGGCGTGGGCCGGGATGACGTAAGCCACCAGTTGCTGGCCGCTCGGCCCTTCCTGGGCCAACACCAGCGCTTCGCGCACCGCCGCCAGGGCGTTCAGGCGTGCTTCGATCTCGCCCAGTTCGATGCGGAACCCGCGGATTTTCACTTGATGGTCGATACGACCGACGTACTCGATCACGCCATCGCTGCGGTACTGCGCCAAGTCGCCGGTGCGATACAAGCGCGCACCGCTGTCGCCGAACGGATCGGGGATGAAGCGCAACGCGGTGAGGTCGCCACGTTTCAGGTAACCCCGGGCCAGGCCGGCGCGACCGACGTACAGCTCACCGATGCAGCCTTTCGGCACGGGGTTGAGGTCGCCGTCCAGCAGGTACCACGACAGGTCGGCAATCGGTTCGCCAATCGGGCTGCTGGCGTCCTGTTCCAGGTCCGCCAGCGACAGCGGACGGTAGGTCACGTGCACGGTGGTTTCGGTGATGCCGTACATGTTGATCAGCTGCGGGGCCGCGTCGCCGTACTTGTCGAACCACGGGCGCAGGGCCTTGACGTCCAGGGCCTCGCCGCCGAACACCACGTAGCGCAGGGCGTTGGCCCGGTCATCGGCGCAAGCCTCGTGCATCAATTGCTTGAACGCCGAGGGCGTCTGGTTGAGCACCGTCACCCCGGCCTCACAGAGCAGTTCGTGGAACTGCTGCGGTGAACGGCTGACGTCGTACGGCACGATCAACAACTCGCCGCCGTGGAGCAAGGCGCCGAAGATTTCCCAGACCGAGAAGTCGAACGCGTAGGAATGGAACAGGCTCCAGACATCTTCCGCACCAAAGTTGAACCACGGCTCGGTGGCCTCGAACAGGCGCAGCACGTTGTGGTGCGGCAGCAAGGTGCCCTTGGGGTTGCCGGTGGAACCGGAGGTGTAGATCACGTAGGCGAGGTTCGCCGCGTCCATCACCACGTGAGGATCGCTGTCGGCGAAGGCGCTGACGTCGGCGTCCAACAGCAGCGTCTGCACGCCGTCCGGCACTGGCAATTGAGCGACCAGGGCCGCTTGGGTCAGCAGCAAACGGATGCCGCTGTCCTGCATCATGTAGGCCAAGCGATCCTGGGGATAAGTCGGGTCCAGCGGCACATAGGCACCGCCGGCCTTGAGGATCGCCAGCAGGCCCACCAGCATGTCGAAACCGCGCTCGGCGGCCAATCCCACCAGCGCATCCGGGCCAACACCGTGGGCGATCAACTGATGGGCGCGGCGGTTGGCCTGGGCGTTGAGCTCGCCGTAGGTCAGGGTTTGGGCGTTGCAACGCAAGGCGACGGCATCGGGGCGCAAGCGCGCCTGTTCGGCGATGCGCTGATGCAGACACCCCTCGCCCGGGAAACTACGTGGGGCCGGATTCCATTGGCCGATGTATTGCTGTTGCTCGGCGGCCGTCAGCAGCGGCAGTTCACCGATGCGTCGGCGGGGATCGGCGACGATGCCGTGCAGCAGGTTCAGCCAGTGTTCGGCCATGTGTTGCACGGTGCTGGCGTCGAACAGGTCGGTGGCGTAGCTCAGGGACGCAGCCAGCTCACCGTCGGTCTCGTGGGTGTCGAGGGTCAAGTCGAACTGGGCGGTGTGGGAACGCCAATCCAGGCTCTCGACCTGCAATCCCGGCAGTTGCAGGGCTTGAGCCGCGCCGCTGCTCTGGTGGTTGAACATCACTTGGAACAGCGGGCTGTGGCTCGCCTGTCGCTGCGGTGCCAGTGCCTGCACCAACTGCTCGAACGGCAGGTCCTGATGGGCTTGCGCCCCCAGCGAAGCCTGCTTGACCTGGGCCAGCAATTGATCGAAAGGCAGGTCGCCCCGCACCTGGGCATTGAGCACCTGGGTGTTGACGAAAAAGCCGATCAGGCCTTCGGTTTCCGGGCGGTTGCGGTTGGCGACCGGTACACCGACGCGGATGTCCGACTGGCCGCTGTAGCGGTGCAACAAGGCCTGGAACGACGCCAGCAAGACCATGAACAGCGTTGAGGCTTCGCCCTGGGCCAGGCGTTTCAGGCCCTGGGTCAGCCCGGCGTCGAAACGCAGGTCCAGGCGTGCGCCGCGATGGCTCTGCACCGCCGGGCGCGGGCGGTCCGTCGGCAACGGCAGGACTTCGCCGCCATCGCCCAGCCGTTCGGTCCAGTAGGCCAGTTGTCGCTCCAGCTCGCCGGCCTCCATCCATTTGCGCTGCCAGATCGCATAGTCGGCGTACTGGATCGGCAAGGCTGCCAGGGTCGGCGCCTGACCGCTGCGGTGGGCGGCGTAGAGCTGGACCAGGTCGTTGACCATGATCCGAGCGGACGCGCCATCGCAAATGATGTGGTGCTGGGTCAGCACCAGCACATGGTCGTCCGCTGCCAGTTGCAGCAACTTGACCCGCAGCGGTGGCCCTTGTTGCAGGTCGAACAGCCCGGCGATTTCATCATCGATCAGGACTTTGAGCGCGGACTCGTCCAGCAACACCTCCGGCTCGATCGCCAGGCTCAAACGCGCCTGCACCACTTGTCGGGGTCCTTGCGCGCTGTCGACGAACACCGTGCGCAGCACGTCATGACGGGCCAGCAAGGCATCGAAGCTGCGTTGCAGCGCGGGCAGGTCGAGGGCGCCTCGCAGGCGCAGCGCCGTGGGCACATGGTAGGCGGCGCTGTGGCGGTCCAGTTGCCAGAGGAACCACTGGCGCTCCTGGGCGTAGGACAGGTCGAGGGTCTCGAACTCGTCGCGCATCGCCGGGATCGGCAACGTCGCCAGGCTCATGTTTTTGCTGTGCAGCTTGTGCAGGAACGCTTGCCGTTGGGCGAGCGGTAAACGGATGAATCGCTGAACCAGAGACAGGTTATCGAGCTGAGTCATTCAAAGGGTCTCCAGGTCTGCCAGGAAGTCATGCATCTCACTCAGGTCTGCGCTGGAGTGAGGGGTCAGGTGGGCCGCCAGTTGTGCGGCGTAGTCGGCCAGGGACGTGGTGCTGAACAGCAAGTCCAGGGGCACCGCGGCGCCCTGTTCCATTTGCAGGCGCGCCGTCGCTTGCGTCGCCAGCAGGGAATGCCCACCCAGCTCAAAGAAGTTATCGTCGCGCCCTACCCGTTCGAGCTTGAGCACGTCTTGCCAGATGTCGGCGATGCTCTGTTCGAGCGCGCCTTGTGGCGCCACGTAGGCACGCAGCAGTTGCTGGGCGTCCGGCAGCGGCAGGGCCTTGCGGTCGAGCTTGCCGTTGGGGGTCAACGGCAAGCGTTCGAGCAGCAGCCAGTGCGCCGGCATCATGTAGTCGGGCAGCAAGGGCGCGAGCTGCGCCTTGAGGGCTTCGCGCAGGGCCGTCGGTTCGGCAGTCTCTGGATCGGTGGCCACCAGGTACGCCACCAACTGCAGGCCGCCCGGCCCGGGTTGTGGCACCACCACGGCTTCGCGGATCGCTTCCTGGCCCAGCAGGCAGGCTTCGATTTCCCCCAGTTCGATGCGGAAGCCGCGGATCTTCACCTGATGGTCGACCCGGCCGATGTACTCGATCACGCCGTCGCCACGCTGGCGCGCCAAGTCACCGGTGCGGTACACCCGCGCGCCATTGCCGAACGGGTCCGGCAGGAATCGCTCGGCGGTCAGCGCCGCCCGGTGGTGGTAACCCCGGGCCAGGCCGTCGCCGCCAATCAACAGTTCGCCGATCAGCCCGACCGGGTTCGGCGCGAAGTGATCGCCGACGATGTACAGCGACGTGTTGGCAATCGGCCGGCCGAGGTACGGCACGCGGTGCTCCTCGGTCAAGCGGTAGGCCGCCGACCAGATGGTGGTTTCGGTCGGGCCATACAGGTTCCAGACCTCGCCAGCGACGTCGAGCAACCGCTCGGCCAGGTCCTCGGCCAACGCCTCGCCACCGCACAGGCATTTGCGCCCGGCCAACAGACCGGACGCCGGGTGGTCGAGCAACATGCGCCAGGTCGATGGCGTGGCCTGGACCACGCTGACCTGTTGCCGGTCGATGGTCTCGAGCAGCGCTTCGGGGTCGTGGGCACTCTGCTTGTCCACCAGCACCACGCAGGCACCGCTCAACAGCGCGCCGTAGAGTTCCAGGCCGAAGATGTCGAACGAGAACGTGGTCAGCGACAGCACCCGGTCACGGGCGGCGATGCCCGGTTCACGGGCCATGCTGGCGACAAAATTCACCAGCGCCCCATGACGCACCATCACGCCCTTGGGCTTGCCGGTGGAACCCGAGGTGTAGATGGCGTAGGCCAGGTGCTCCGCATCCAAGCGCGTCGCTGGCGCCTCGCCGGCATAACCGTCGAGCCAGCCACCCTCCTGATCCAACACCAAAGTATTCACACCACCGGCCCCTGTGGGAGCGAGCCTGCTCGCGATGGCGTCAGCACATTCAACATCGCCATTGACTGAACCACCGCTATCGCGAGCAGGCTCGCTCCCACAGAACTGGTCGAGCAATGAACGTTGGGTCAGCAGCAGCTCGATGCCGCTGTCTTCGATCATGTAGGCCAGGCGATCCTGGGGGAACGCCGGGTCCAGCGGCAGGTAGGCGCCACCGGCCTTGAGGATCGCCAGCAAGGCGACAATCATGTCCACGCCACGCTCCAGCGCCACCCCGACCAACCGATCGGGCCCCACGCCCTGTTCGATCAAACAATGGGCCAGGCGGTTGGCCCGGACATTGAGTTCGCCATAGCTCAGCACCTGATCGGCGAACACCAGCGCCGTGGCATCCGGCGTCTGCCGGGCCTGGGCCTCGAACAGCCGATGGACGCAGTGCGCCTGGGGATATTCCGCCGTGGTGGCGTTCCAGCCTTGCACGTGCTGGCGGGTTTCGCCCTCGTCGAGCACGCTCAGTTCGCCCAGGGGCCGTTGCCCGGCGTCGATCATTTGCAGCAGCAAACGTTGCAGGTGCACACCGATCTGCTCGACCGAGGCTTCGGTGAAACGCGCGCACTGGTAGCTGAACTGCACCGCCAGCTCGGCACCGAGGCTGACCAGCAGGGTCAGCGGATAGTTGGTCTGTTCCAAGTTGTCCACGGCACCGAAACGCAAGCCCTCAGGCGCACCGTGTGCCAAGGCTTCGGAAATCGGGTAGTTCTCGAATACCAGGATGTTGTCGAACAAGGCTTCGCCGCCCAGGCCGGCCCAGCGCTGGATGTCGAACAACGCCGTGTGCTCGAACTCGCGCAAGGCCAGGTTCTGCGCCTGGACGCTGTGCAGCCAGTCGCCCAGGTCCTGCTCCGGACGCGGGCTGGCAATGACCGGCAAGGTGTTGATGAACAGGCCGATCTGGCCCTCGACGCCCACCAGGTCCGCCGGCCGCCCCGCCACCGTCGCGCCGAACGCCACACTGGCCTTGCCGGTGTAGCGTTGCAACAGCAACAGCCAGGCCGCTTGCACCAGGGTGTTGACGGTGACTTTGGCCTCGCGGGCGAACTCGGCCAGGCGTTGGGTCTGCATCCCATCCAACTGCATGCGGTGATGGCCGTACAGCGTCGCCGGGACGTCCTGTGCCGGGCGCGCAAACGCCTGGGCCAGGCGCACCGGCTCATCCAGCGTGCGCAGCTGTTGCGTCCAGAACCCTTCGCCGAGACGCGCGTCCTGGCGTTGCAGCCAGGCGATGTAATCGCGATAACGGCCAGCCGGGCGTGCCACGCTGTCGCCGCGGTAGTGCTGCAACACTTCGCCGAGCAACTGCGCACTGCTCCAGCCATCCATCAGGATGTGATGGTTGGTGTAGATCAGGTGATGCCGATCCGTGCCGGTGCGCACCAGTACCAGGCGCATCAACGGTGCCTGGGTCAGGTCCACACCTTGGGCCCGTTCTTCATCGGCGAGGGTTTGCAAGGCGTCGTCGATCTCCGTCCGTCCGTTCCAGTCCAGCACACGGAACGGCACCTCGACCTGACGCTGGACGATTTGCACCGGCTGCTCCAGGTCGCCCTGCCAGAAGAACCCGGTGCGCAGAATGTCATGGGCATCGACCACCGCCTGCCAAGCGGCGCGGAAACGCCGGGGATCGACACCCTCCACGTCAAGGCGCATCTGGTTGATGTAATCGCCACTGCCGTGGCCGAGCAAGGAATGAAACAGCATGCCCTGTTGCATCGGCGACAGCGGGTAGATGTCGTCGACAGCCTGAGGTGCTCGGACCAATGTGTCCAATTGCGCCTGGGACAGCCGCGCCAGCGGGAAGTCCGACGGCGTCACGCCATGGTGCTGGCTGTCGCAGCAATGGCGGATGAGCGCGGTGAGTTCTTGCAGGTAGTCATCGGCCAGGCGCTGGATCGTCGCGACGTTGAACAGGTCGCCACTGAAGGTCCAGCTCAAGTCCAGCTCGCCGCCGAAGACTTTGCCGTCCAGCGCCAGCGGGCTGCCCAGCGGGCCCTGCATGTTCAACTCTTCGCCGCCATGCTCGGCGGTGGGCACGAACAGGGCATCGTCAGCCGCCGCGAAACTGCCGTCGAACTGGCCGAGGTAGTTGAAGGTCAGTTGCGGCGTTGGCAAGGCCTGCAACGCGTGCCGTGCCGGCGCATCGCCCAGGTGTGCCAAGGCACCGAAACCGATGCCCTTGTGGGGGATGGCGCGCAGCTGTTCCTTGATCTGCTTCAGCGAAGCACCGAGTTCGGCAGCGGGTGTGAGGCGGGCCGGGAACAGGCTGGTGAACCAGCCGACCGTGCGGGTCAGGTCGATGTGTTCGAACAGTTCTTCACGACCATGGCCTTCGAGTTGCACCAGCACACTGTCGCCGCCGGTCCAGCGCACCATCACCCGCGCCAGGGCGGTGAGCAACAGGTCATTGACTTGGGTGCGATAGGCCGCCGGGGCTTGCTGCAACAGTTGCCGGGTGAGGGACTTGTCCAGTGACGTGCGGACAGTCATGGCCTGAGCCTGTTGCCGCCCGCCCTGGGGGTTATCCCATGGCAACGCCGTGGAGGCGCCTTGCAACTGTTGCTGCCAGAAACCCAGTTCGGCCTGCAAGGATGCGCTGTGGGCATGGCCCTGCAACGCTTCGGCCCAGGCTTTGATCGCGCTGGTCTTGGCCGGCAACTGCACGGTTGCGCCGGTCAGTGCCTGCCGATAGGCCGTCTGCAAATCTTCGACGAGGATCCGCCAAGACACCCCGTCGACCACCAGGTGATGCACGATCAGCAGCAAACGCTGGGTGCCATCGGCGAGGTTCGCCAGCACCGCGCGGATCAGCGAGCCGCCGTCCAGTTGCAGGCTGCGCTGGGCCTGATCGCCCAGGGCTTGCAGCGCGGCGAGATCGGCGACGTCGGCTTGCCAGACAATCCCGTCGGCCACCCCGTCACGGTAGCGCGCCGTCCAGCCTGCGGCCTGCTCGATGAAGGCCAGGCGCAGGCTGTCGTGGTGCGCGACCAGGGCATCCAAGGCCTGCTCCAGCGCCTGGGCATCCAGCGCTTGGGTCGGCTTGAGCATCACCGACTGGTTCCAGTGATGACGGTCTGGAATCGCCTGGGCGAAGAACCACTGGTGAATCGGCAGCAGCGCCGTTTCGCCGGTGACCGGTCGTTGGTCGATCGCGTGCAGCGCTGCGCCCGTCTGGGCCACCGCCGCCAGCGCCTCGATGGTCTGGTGCTGGAACAAGTCCTTGGGAGTGAAGTGGATACCGGCCTGGCGAGCGCGGCTGACCACCTGGATCGAGACGATGGAATCGCCGCCCAGTTCGAAGAAGTTATCCCGCAGGCCCACTTGCGCGAGTTTGAGCACGTCCTGCCAGATCGACACCAGTTGCTGTTCCAACGGGCTGCGCGGTGCCACGTAGGTTCGCTGCAATTGGCTGACGTCAGGCTTGGGCAGGTTCTTGCGGTCGAGCTTGCCGTTGGGGGTCAGCGGCAGGCGTTCGAGCAGCAGCAAATAGGCCGGGACCATGTGCGCCGGCAAAGTCGCCTTGAGCTGGTCACGCAAGTGTTCGGCGAAAGCCTCACCCACGGATTCATCGGCCACCACATAGGCAACCAGACGCTTGCCACTGCCGGCAGCCCCTTCCTGGGCCACCACCACCGCTTCGCGAACGCCGTCGAGGGTTTGCAGGCTGGCTTCGACTTCACCCAGTTCGATGCGGAAGCCGCGGATCTTCACCTGGTTGTCGATGCGGTCCAGGTAATCGAAGGTGCCATCGACGCGTTGGCGCACCAGATCGCCGGTACGGTAGAGCAAGCCGCCGCTGCGGCTGAAGGGGTCGGCGACAAACCGCTCGGCCGTCAGGCCCGGACGGTTCAGGTAGCCCCGCGCCAGCCCGGTGCCGCCCAGGTACAGTTCACCGGCCATGCCCTGGGGCAACAGGTTCAAGTCGGCGTCGAGCACGTAGGCGCTGCGGTCGCCGATGCGGCTGCCGATGGGTGCATAGGCGGCGCCACACGCCACGTCGCGGCCGGCCTTCCAGATCAACGGGGTGACCACGGTTTCGGTCGGGCCGTAACCGTTGATGATGAAGTCTGGATCGAGGGCGCGCTTGACCCGTTCGAAACTGGCGTTGGGCACCGCATCGCCGCCGAAGCAGTAGATCCGCACTTTTGGCGGGTTGCCCACGCGCTCGGCGTGCTCGGCCAGTTGTTGCAGGTACACCGGCGGGAACGCCACCACGGTCACGCCGTGCTCGCGCATCGCGTTGTAGGTCTGCTCCGGGGTCCACAGGCTGTCGTCACGGATCAGCAGCGAAGCGCCGTGGGTCAGGCTGGTGAGCCAGCGCTCATGGGCACCGTCGAAAGCGAAGGACATGAAGTGGAATTCGCAATCGCTGTCCTGCATTTCATAGCGCTCACCGATGGCCTGGCAGTGCATTGCCAGCGGACCGTGGGCCACGCTCACGCCTTTGGGGTTGCCGGTGGAGCCGGAGGTGTAGATCACGTAGGCCAGGTTCTGCGGATCGACCTGAACGGACGGCGCCTCCAGCGGTTGCTGGCTCAAGTCCAGGCGATCGAGCTCCAGCACCTGGGCGGCGCCGTCCAGGGGCAACTGCGCCGAGACCCGGGAATCGGTGAGCAATAACGCCAGCCCCGAATCCTCGATCAGGTACGCCAGGCGTTCCCGTGGATAACCGGTGTCCAGCGGCACATAGGCCGCGCCGGCCTTGAGCACCGCCAGCAGCGCGACGATCACCCCTTCGCTGCGCGGCAGGGCCACGCCAACCCGGGTTTCCGGGGCCACGCCACGGGCAATCAAGGCGTGGGCCAACTGGTTGGCGCGCCGGTCGAGGTCGCCATAGCTGAAACGCTGGCCGTCGAAAATCACCGCCGTGGCGTGGGGCTTGTGCGCCGCCAGATCGGCAACGCGCTGATGCACGGCGATGTCGGTCGGGTACGGCTGCGGATGGTTGGCGGCCTGTTGCCGGGCCTGTTCCTCGACGCTGACCAGGGCGATTTGCCCGAGGTTGCGCGCCGCCGACTCGGCGAAGCGCTCCAACAACTGCAACAGCTGCGCGCTGATGCCGTCGATGGCCGCCGGGCTGAAATGCGCCCGGTCGAAACTGTAGTGCAGCGCCAGCGTCTCGCCGAGGGTCACTGCCACGCTCAACGGGTAATGGGTTTGCTCCAGGTGGCTGACTTCGCCAAACACCGCGCCCTGCCCGGCGCCTTCTGCCAGGGCCTGGGCAATCGGGTAGTTCTCGAACACCAGGATGTTGTCGAACAGCGCCTCGCCGCCCTGGCCGGCCCAGCGCTGGATATCCGCCAACGGCGTGTGCTCGAACTCCCGCAGGCTCAGGTTCTGTGCCTGCACGGCTTGCAGCCAGGCACCGACCGACTGGTCCGGACGTGGCGCGGCGATCACCGGCAAGGTGTTGATGAACAGGCCGACCTGCTGCTCGATGCCCGGCAGATCCGCCGGACGCCCGGCCACGGTGGCACCGAAGGCGACGCTGTCATGGCCGGTGTAGCGCTGCAGCAGCAACAGCCACGCCGCTTGCACCAGGGTGTTGAGGGTGACCTTCTGTTGGCGGGCGAACTGCTCCAAGGCCTGGGTGCGGGTCGCGTCCAGGGTCTGGAAATGATCGCCATGGCCGCTGTGGATTTCGCTGGCGGACATGACGCGCGCCAACCGCGTCGGCTCTTGCAGGGTGGCCAACTGACCGGTCCAGAACGCCTCGCTCAGTTGAGCGTCCTGGCGTTGCAGCCAGGCGATGTAGTCGCGGTAACGCCCGGCATTGGCCTTGGGCAAGCGACCGCTGTAGCGCTGCAAGACTTCACCCAGCAATTGGGCGTTGCTCCAGCCGTCCATCAGGATGTGGTGATGGGTGTAGATCAAGTGCCAGCGCTCGGCCTCGGTCTGCACCAGCACCAGGCGCAGCAACGGTGCCCGGTCCAGGTCGAAGCCCTGCCGGCGCTCGGCGTCGGCACATTCATTCAGGGCCTCGACGAGGTTATCGTGCCCGCGCCAATCGAGGACCGTGAAGGGCAACTCGACCTGGCGATGAACGATCTGCAACGGTTGCTCGAGCTCGCCCTGCCAGACAAAACCACTGCGCAGGATGTCCTGGGCGTCGAGGGTGGCCTGCCAGGCATCGGCGAAGCGCTGTGGATCGAGGCCCTGCACGTCCACGCGCAACTGGTTGATGTATTCCCCTGCCGCCTGCTCGTACAAGGTGTGGAACAGCAAGCCCTGCTGCATGGGCGACAGCGGATAGAGGTCGTCCAACTGCCCGGCGGCCACCGGCAGGCTGTCGAGTTGCGCCTGGCTGATGCGGGCCAGGGGGAAGTCCGATGGCGTGGCCTGTGGCGTTTCCAACGTGCAGCAGTGTTCGATCAACGCCCTCAGTTCAGCGAGGTAGTCAGCGGCCAGTGTCTCGATGGTCTGCTGCTTGAACATCCGCTCGCTGAACCCCCAGTTCAGGGACAGCTCGCCGCCATAGACCTGGCCTTCCACCGTCAACCAATTCGCCAGCGGTGCCCGGGTATGTTGCGCCGCGCCACTGCCTTCGCCAGAGGGAACAAACAGCGCACCGTCGTCGAACTGCCGGTCGAACTGGCCCAGGTAGTTGAAGGTGATGCGCGGCGCCGGCAAGGCCGCCAGTTCGGCACGCACCGCCGGTTCGCCCAGGTAGCGCAGCACGCCATAACCCAGGCCCTTGTCCGGCACGGCGCGCAGTTGTTCCTTGATGGCCTTGACCGACGCACTCAATGCCGGCGCCGGGCTGAGGCTGACCGGGAACAGGCTGGTGAACCAGCCGACGGTACGGGTCAAGTCAACGCCATCGAACAGCGCTTCACGGCCATGGCCTTCGAGCTGGATCAGCGTGCTGTCCTGGCCGGTCCAGCGGCACACCGTACGGGCCAGGGCCGTCAGCAGCAGGTCATTGACCTGGGTACGATAGGCCTTGGGCGCCTGTTGCAGCAGTTGGCGGGTCTGTTCGGCGTCCAGCCGCACTTGCTCCTTGCGCTCGTCACACGCCAGCAGCAGGCGCTCGGGGTAATCACACGGCAAGCCGTTGCCGGCCGGCGCATGACCCTGGGCGCGCCAGTAATCGAGGCTGGCCATGAAGCCATCGAGATGCCCGTGCAGGTGCGCGGCCCATTGTCCATAAGCACTGGTCTTGGCCGGCACCTGGATCGCCTGGCCGGCCTGCAGTTGGCGGTAGAACTGCTGCAGATCGTCCAGCAGCACGCGCCAGGAAACACCGTCCACCACCAGGTGATGGATCGCCAGCAACAAGCGCTGGCTACCGTCGACCATGTCCACCAGCAACGCCCGCAACAGTGGCCCGTCTTCCAGGTCGAGGCTGCGCTGGGCGTCGTCGCACAGGGCGTTGAGTTGTTCGACCGAGGTCGCCTGGCGCTGCCACAACACACTGGCCGCCGACGGCTCGGCATAGGCTTGCTGCCATTGGCCATTCACCTGGGCAAAGCGCAGGCGCAGGCTGTCATGGTGCTCGGCCAAGCGTGCCAGCGCCGAGGCCAATGCCACGGCATCGAGGTGTTCGCCCGGCACCAGCAGCAGCGACTGGTTCCAGTGTTGCCGCTCGGGAATGTCGCGCTCGAAGAACCACTGCTGCACCGGCGTCAACGGCACCGCGCCGCGTGCCAGGCCCTGATCGATCGCCTGGCTATCGCCCAGGCGCGCTACGAGCGCCAGGCTGCGCAGGGTCTGGTGCTGGAACAGGGCCTTGGGGTTGAGCACGATCCCGGCTTGCCGCGCACGACTGACCACTTGCATGGCGACGATGGAATCACCGCCCAGCTCGAAGAAGTTGTCTTCCAGGCCGATGCTGTCGAGGTTCAGCACATCCTGCCAGATCGCCGCCAAGGCTTTTTCCATGGGGCTGTGGGGCGCGACGAACTCACGCTGCTGTTCGCTGCCATCGACGGCCGGCAACGCCTTGCGATCGAGCTTGCCGTTGGGGGTCAGCGGCAGTTGCGGGAGGAACACCAGGTAGGCCGGCACCATGTAGTCCGGCAGGTGTTCGCGCAGAGCGGCCTTGAGGGTTTCGCGCAACTGCACCTGGGCGTCGGCCTCGGTCAGCACCGTGGCCTCGCTCGGGACGATGAAGGCCACCAGTTGCTGGCCGTGCTCGCCGTCCTGGGCCAGCACCGCCAATTCGCACACCTGGGGTTGTTGCAGCAGGCGCGCTTCGATTTCCCCCAGTTCGATACGGAAGCCGCGGACCTTGACCTGATGGTCGATGCGACCGACGTATTGCAAGGCGCCGTCGGCCTGGTAGCGGGTCAGGTCGCCGGTGCGGTACAGGCGTTCGCCGGTTGTGGAAAACGGGTTGGGCACGTACTTCTCGGCGGTCATCGCGGCACGGCCGAGGTAACTGCGGGTGATGCCCGCGCCGCTCAGGTACAGCTCCGCCGAGACGCCTTGGGGCACCGGTTGCAGGTCGGCGTCCAGCAGATAGCTGGCGGTGTGCTTGAGGGGGCGGCCGATGTTCGCCGTGCCGCCGGCGGTGCGTCGGGTCCAGGTGGAATAGGTGGTGTCTTCCGAAGGGCCGTAGAGGTCGTAGACATGCTCTATCCCTTGTGGGAGCTTTGCTCCCACAGACTCAACCTCACAGGAGGGCTGTGGGTACAGCGCATCCACCAGGCTTTGCTTCAGTGGCTCACCAGCGAGGTTGATGATGCGCACGCTGGCCGGGATCTCGCCGCTGCGCTGCAACGCGGCAATCGCCGAGGGCACGGTGTTGATCAGTCGCACCTGATCCCGAGCCGGCAATTGCGGCAACTCCAGGGCATTGCGGGCGATGATCAGCGAGCCGCCGTTGGCCAGGGTCACGAACAGTTCCCACACCGACAGATCGAAGCACACCGACGTGGAGGCGAGTACGCCCTGGATGTCGTCGCGGCTGTAGACCGATCGGGACCAATCGATCAGCGCCAGCACGTTGCGATGGGCAATCGCCACGCCCTTGGGGTTGCCGGTGGAGCCGGAGGTATAGATCACGTAGGCGAGGTTGTCTGGCGTGACGTGGGTGCTCGGTGCACTGAGGGGGTACTGCCCCAGCTCGAGCCGATCCAGCATCAGCACGGCGGTTTCGGCCGGCACGTCCAGCGTCGCCGCCACCGCCTGTTCGGTCAGCAAGACCCGGGCGCGGCTGTCGTCGAGCATGTAGGCCACGCGCTCGGCCGGGTAGTCCGGGTCCAGCGGCACGTAGGCGCCGCCGGCCTTGAGCACCGCCAGCAAGGCGATCAGCAGGTGCTCGGAGCGCGGCATCGCCACGCCCACGCGCACTTCCGGGCCCACGCCCAATTCGATGAGTTTATGGGCCAGGCGATTGGCGCGGCCGTCGAGTTCGCTGTAGCTCAGTCGGATGTTGGCGAAGGTCACCGCCAGTGCATCCGGCGCAGCCTGGGCCTGGCGAGCGATCATCTGGTGGATGCACAGCGCCTGGTCGAACGGCGCATCCACCGGGTTCCAGTCATGGATCAGGCGCTGGTACTCATCGGCTTCCAGCAGCGGCAACTCACCGACCAGCGCGCGACTGTCGGCGACCATGCCGTGCAGCAGCCGTGTCCAGTGCCGGGCCATGCGCTCGACCGTGGCGGCATCAAACAGATCGTTGGCGTAGGTCAGCGCCGCATGCAGTTTGCCGGCCTTTTCCCAGGTGTCGAGGGTCAGGTCGAACTGCGTGGTGCGGCCCTGCCATTCCAGCATCGACAACTCCAGCCCCGACGCCGTGCGGAGGCTGGCGATGTCGGCCACTTGTGGCTGGTGGTTGTACATCACCTGGAACAGCGGTGTATGGCTGAGGCTGCGCTCCAGCTTCAGGGCTTCCACCAACCGTTCGAACGGCAGGTCCTGATGGGCCTGGGCGCCGAGGGCGGCTTCCTTGACCGTGCGCAGCAACTCATCGACACGGGTCTGGCCGCCGAGCTCGGTGCGCAATACCTGGGTGTTGACGAAGAAGCCGATCAGCCCTTCGGTTTCGGCGCGATTGCGGTTGGCGATGGGCACGCCGACGCGGATATCGGTGTGGCCGGTGTAGCGATGCAGCAGCACGTTGAACGCGCCAAGCAGGAGCATGAACAGGGTGATGTTGTGCTGCTGGGCGGTGGCGCGCAGTTGCTCGGCCAGTGCCGGCTCCACGGCGAACTCAAAGCGCGTGCCGCGATAGCTGGGCATCGCCGGGCGTGGGTGATCGATGGGCAGTTCCAGCACGGGATGCTCATCGCCCAATTGCGCCTGCCAATATTCGAGTTGACGCGCCTGCTCGCCAGCCTCCAGCCAGCGGCGTTGCCACAGGGCGTAATCGCTGTACTGGATCGGCAAATCGGCCAGTTGCGGCGCCACGCCTGCTTCATGGGCGTCGTAGCAGCGGATGAACTCGTCGATCAGTACGTTCATCGACCAGCCGTCGGAGACGATGTGGTGCAAGGTCAGCAGCAGCACATGTTCCCGCTCATCGAGGGTGAGCAATTCGACCCGCAGCAACGGGCCGCTGGACAAATCGAAAGGCTGCATCGATTGCGCTTCGGCAGCCTGACGCACCGCCTGCTCGCGCTCGGCGGCCGGCAAGGCGCTGAAGTCCTGGCGCCCGATCGCCAGCGCTGCGTTGGAGGGGACTTGCAGCAGGCTGCCGTCGGCCTGGCGCTGGAACACCGTGCGCAGGGTTTCATGACGGGCCACCAGGCTGGCGAAGGCTTGCTCCAGGGCCGGCAGGTTCAACGCACCCTTGAGCCGCACCGCGCCCGGCAGATTGTAGGCACCGCTGCCCGGCTCCAGTTGCCAGAGAAACCACATGCGCTGCTGGGCATAGGACAACGCCTGGCGATCCTCGGCCTCGACACCCCGGGGAATGGGAAAACCGCTGAACTCCACGCCCTCCTTGTCCAACGCGGCCAGGAACATCCGGCGCTTTTCCAGGGGCAACCCGATAAACCGGCGAGCAAGTTTCAAGGCGTCTTCAGCATTCATTTCTGGGGTATCCGGAATCAGTGGGCACAAGGCACAAAGGCAAGTCGTCCCTATGAAACGAATGCAAGCCGGAAAAATTAGCGTTTGGGAATTTGTGTCAGGAAGGGGGCAGGACGGAGATTTCGAGAATGATGCGGACCACTCCTGTGGGAGCGAGCTTGCTCGCGATAGCGGTGGGTCAGCTTGCTGTTCGCTGACTGACACGACGCCATCGCGAGCAAGCTCGCGCCCACGGGGGACGGATCACCCCAGCCAATGTGGGGAAGGCATTTGAATGAGCTGGGAATCCAATCAGGCGCTGATGGCCAACCCATGCCGCCGATGATGCACGCTCAACTGATCCTTGATCAGCCGCAGCACCTTGGCCTCGTGCTCGTGAATGAAGAAGTGCCCGCCCGCCAGCATGTCCACCGAGAAGCTGCCGGTGGTTTCCTGGCGCCAGCCCATCAGTTGCTCCGTGGTGGCCTTGTCGGCCGTGCCGCCGAACACATGCACCGGGCAGTCGAGCAGCGGCCGTTGCCGCGGCTGGAAGCGTCCGCACAACAAAAAATCAGCCCGCAGGATCGGCAGGGTCAGGGCCATCAGCTCTTCATTGGCCAGGATCTCCTCGCTCGTGCCGTTGAGGGTACGCAGTTGCTCGATCAACTCAGCGTCGGTTTTCGCCTTGGCGAAACCGCGGTCGTAGTCGGCCCGCATCGTCGGCGCCGCGGTGCCGGAGGCAAACAGCGCCACCGGTTCCGGACAGCCGAGCTCACGCAGGGCATGGGCGATCTCGCAGGCCAGCAGCGCGCCCAGGCTGTGGCCGAACAAGGCGTACGGGGCCTGGAGCGTCGGGTACAGTTCCCGCGCCAGTTGCATCGCCAACGGGCCCATGTCGGTGTGCAGCGGCTCGTCGAAGCGCGCCCCGCGTCCCGGCAACTCCACCGGTTGCACATGCAGCCATTGCGGCAACTTGCGCCGCCAGCGGCTGTACACCATCGCGCTGGCGCCGGAATAAGGCAGGCACAGCAGGGTCAGTTGGGTCACTGCGGTTTTCTCCGATCGGTCGTGTAGGAAAGATAACGAGATCGTAACCCACAAAATTAGTCAAAACCGTTACGTTCGCTCCATCTGCCCCATCCGACCTTATACTGGCGACCTCGACTCACTCCACTGCACAGGAGAACGCCATGGGCTGGTCCGCCAAGCAATACGTCACCTTCGAACAGGAACGTACCCGTCCGTCCCGGGACCTGCTCGCCGCCATTCCCCCCACACAGGCCCGTTCGGTGATCGACCTGGGCTGTGGCCCGGGCAATTCCACCGAACTGTTGGTGGAACATTTCAGCGGCGCCACGGTGCGCGGCCTGGACAGTTCCAGCGACATGGTCGACGCCGCACGCAAACGCTTGCCCGCCGTGGCGTTCGACACCGCGGACATCGGCCAATGGGATGAACCCGGGCCGTTCGACGTGATCTTCGCCAACGCCGTGCTGCAATGGCTGCCCGACCACGCCACCCTGCTGCCCTCGCTGATCGACAAACTCGCCCCCGGTGGCAGCCTGGCGATCCAGATGCCCGATAACCTGCAGCAGCTCTCCCACCGTTTGATGCGGGAAATCGCCACCAACGGTCCCTGGGCCAGCCAACTGGCCGGGGCGGCGGATTCGCGTACCGAGGTGGAGGATCCCAGCACCTATTACTCGATCCTCAAGCCCCACTGCAGCCGCGTCGACGTGTGGCGCACCACCTACCATCACCCCTTGGCCGATGGCGCCCCAGGCGTGGTGGAATGGTTCAAGGGCAGCGGCTTGCGGCCGTTTCTCGAGCCGCTGGACGAGACGCAACGCGAGCAGTACCTGGCGCGCTATCTCAAGGCGATCGAGCAGGCTTATCCAGCCCTGGACGATGGGACCGTGCTGCTGCCGTTTCCCCGGGTATTCATGGTCGCGACGCGCTAGGGCGAGGGTCGATGAGGCGGCGACGAGGGCCTAAATTTCTGCTCCGGCCCCTCGTTACCTGCTAAGACCAAAAACCCGCAAGAGTGACCGCCGTGGACCTGCAAACCATCCTGGGCAAGCTGTTCGCCAATGCCGGCGCCGTTGGTATCGAAGGCGTCTTCCAATTCGTGTTCGGCCCGCACCAGGCGTACTGGTCCGAGGTCAAGGCCAGCAGCCGCACCGAGGCTGGCCGCCACACCCGCCCCGACGTCACCATCGAGGTGGCGGAGAAGGACTTCCTCGGGATCATGGCCGGCATGGCCAACGTGGAAGAACTGTTCGCTAGCGGTCGCCTGAAGATCGGCGGCAACATGGGCCTGGCGACGTTGCTGCCGCAGATCATCGACCATGCCCGGCATGGCGGTGGCGTGGTGGAAAAGGTCGACATGAACAAGCGCTACCCCACCCCACCACGCTTCAGCGAAAAGCTCACCGCCAGCCTGCCGACCCAACGCAGCGTGCAACGGCGGCCTCGCAGCGGGCTGTCGGTGCAGGAGTTTCGCGCCCAGTACCTGCCCCACGGCATTCCGCTGGTCATCAGCGACGCCTTGCAGGACTGGCCGTTGTTCAAGCTCAGCCGCGAAGAATCCCTGGTGCATTTTGCCGAACTGCAAGGCATCACCCGCCACGGCGACTACGTGAAGAAAACCTTCTCCACCGAGCGGGACTTTCGCTCCACGTCCATGGCCGACTTCATCGCCTCCCTCGACAGCCCGGCGGCCAAGGGCACCGACGACGAACCACCGGCCTACATGGGCAACAACATCCTGCCGGCGCGGCTGATGGAGCAGATCAAGCTTCCGCCCTACTTCGACCCGTCGCTGTTCATCCCACCGCGCATCTGGATCGGCCCCAAGGGCACCTTGACGCCGCTGCACCGCGACGACACCGACAACCTGTTCGCCCAGGTCTGGGGCCAGAAAATCTTCACCCTCGCCGCGCCTCACCACCGCGAAGCCCTGGGCACCTGGTCCACGGCCCCCCAAGGCGGGCTGGACGGCTGCGATTTCAACCCGGACGCGCCGGACTACCAACGCTTCCCCCACGCCCGGGACGTGACCTTCATGCGCGTGACGCTAGAGGCTGGGGATTTGCTGTTTTTGCCGGAAGGCTGGTTCCATCAGGTGGAGTCGGTGTCGACGTCGTTGTCGGTGAATTTCTGGGTGAATTCAGGGCGGGGTTGGTAACAGCCGAACACCGCTTTCGTAGCGGGGGATTTATCTGTGGCGAGGGGATTTATCCCCGCTGGGCTGCGCAGCAGCCCCAAAACCTGGCAACGGTGGTGTGTCAGGCGGTTTGAATGGGGGCCGCTTCGCGCCCCAGCGGGGATAAATCCCCTCGCCACAAATTTTGTGTTCGGCATGGGTGGCGTGTTCAGTGGATTGTGAAGATCGCTTCACCCAAGTGAACTCCACCCTCCTCACACCAGTCAGCAGGTAAGGCCCTCCATTCAAGGTGCTAGACCATGCAGATATCCCTCGCCCGACAGGTTGCCCTGGTCACCGGCGCCAGTTCCGGCATTGGCGCAGGCTCGGCCAGGGCGTTGGCCGACGCCGGTGCCGCGGTGGTGCTCAACTACCACTCCAGCGCCGGCCCGGCGCAAGACCTGGCCCGTGAAATCAACGCCAACGGCGGCCGCGCCATCGCCGTGGGTGCCGATGTGTCGAAGGAACACGAGGTCAAGCAGTTGTTCGCCCAAACCCTCGAAGCCTTTGGCACGCTGGACATCCTGGTGGCCAATTCCGGCCTGCAAAAAGACGCCGCCGCCGTCGACATGAGCCTGGAAGACTGGAACACCGTGATCGGCACCAACCTCACCGGCCAGTTCCTCTGCGCCCGCGCCGCCCTGCGGATCTTCAACCGCCAGGGCATTCGCCAGGGCGTGTCCCGGGCCGCCGGCAAGATCATCCACATGAGTTCGGTGCACCAGCGCATTCCCTGGGCCGGCCACGTCAATTACGCCGCGTCCAAGGGCGGTGTCGATCTGCTGATGCAGAGCCTGGCCCAGGAAACCAGCCACCAGCGCATCCGCATCAACAGCATCGCCCCCGGTGCCATCCGCACGGCGATCAATCGCGAAGCCACCGAGGGCGAGCAGGGGCAAAAGCTGCTGGAACTGATTCCCTACGGTCGCGTCGGCGATGTGGAGGACGTCGCCAACGCGGTGGTCTGGCTGGCCTCGGACTTGTCCGATTATGTGGTGGGCACCACGCTGTTCATCGATGGAGGGATGAGCCTTTATCCGGGGTTTCGTGGCAATGGCTGATCATGACGAACCGCAAAGCCCCATCGAAAACCACGGCATCATCGGCGACATGCGCACTGCCGCGCTGGTCAATGATCGCGGCAGTGTCGATTTTTTCTGCTGGCCGGAATTCGACAGCCCGTCGATCTTCTGCTCGCTGCTGGACACTGCGCAAGCAGGCATTTTCCAGCTCGCGCCAGACCTGCCGGATGCCCGTCGCCAACAAATCTACCTGCCCGACACCAACGTCCTGCAAACCCGCTGGCTGAGCGACGGCGCCGTGGTGGAAATCACCGACCTGCTGCCCATCGGCGACAGCGAGGACGATCTGCCGGTGTTGATCCGCCGGGTGCGCATGACCATCGGCAGCGCGACGTTTCGCCTGCGCTGCGCGGTGCGTCACGACTATGCCCGGGCCGCCACCACGGCGCGCCAGGACGGTGCCCACATCTGTTTCGAGGCGCCGGGACAACCGAGCCTGCGCTTGTGCGCCGACCAGCCCATGACGCTGGACGGTAACGCAGCGGTGGCCGAGTTCACCCTTACGCAAGGCCAGAGCGCCGAGTTCCTGCTGGGCGGCATCGACGACCCCCGCCTTCAGGACGACGTCAGCACGATATGCCTGGAGCGGACCCTGGCGTTCTGGCGTGGCTGGGTCGGCCAATCCAACTATCGCGGACGCTGGCGGGAAATGGTCAATCGCTCGGCCCTGGCGCTGAAACTGCTGACCTCGCGCAAACACGGCGCCATCCTCGCCGCCGCCACCTTCGGCCTGCCGGAAACCCGCGGCGGCGAGCGCAACTGGGATTACCGCTACACCTGGATCCGCGACGCTTCGTTCACGGTCTACGCGTTCATGCGCCTGGGTTTCGTCGAAGAAGCCAACGCCTATATGCGCTGGTTGCGCGGACGGGTCAGCGACTGCTGTGACCAGCCGACCAAGCTCAACATCCTCTACGGCCTGGACGGCAGGCTGGAACTGCCGGAAACCGAGCTGCCACACCTGAGCGGTTTCGGTGGTGCGCAGCCGGTGCGCATCGGCAACCTCGCCTACCAGCAGGTGCAATTGGACATTTTCGGCGAGTTGATGGACGCGGTGTACCTGGTCAACAAATACGGCGAAGCCATCTCCCATCAAGGCTGGAAACACACCGTCGACGTGGTCGACCAAGTGTGCAAGGTCTGGCAGGACAAAGACGTGGGCATCTGGGAAATGCGCGGCGACAAGCAGCACTTCCTGCATTCGCGGCTGATGTGCTGGGTCGCCGTCGACCGCGCCATCCGCCTGGCCGAAAAACGCTCCCTGCCCGCTCCGTTCGCCCGCTGGGACGAGACCCGCCAGGCCATCTACCAAGACATCTGGACGAATTTCTGGAACGAGGAGCACCAGCATTTCGTCCAGCGCCTGGGCAGCACCGCCCTGGACGGTTCGATGCTGTTGATGCCCCTGGTGCGTTTCGTCAGCGCCCGCGACCCGCGCTGGCTCTCGACGCTCGATGCCATCGAAAAACACCTGGTGCGCGACGGCATGGTCTATCGCTACCGCAACGACGACAGCCCCATCGACGGCCTCAGCGGCATCGAAGGCTCATTCGCGGCCTGCTCGTTCTGGTACGTCGAATGCCTGGCCCGCGCCGGCCGCGTGGAAAAAGCCCAGCTGGAATTCGAACAACTGCTGCGCTACGCCAACCCGCTGGGGCTGTACGCCGAAGAGTTCGACAGCCACGGCTACCACCTGGGCAACACGCCCCAGGCCTTGACCCATCTGGCGTTGATCAGCGCGGCGAGTTTTCTGGACCGCAAATTGAGCGGGGAGAAGAACCATTGGCAGCCGTGAGCGGAGTGGTTTGTGGCGAGGGCGCTTGCTCCCGCTCGACTTTGTAGGAGCTGGCGAAGCCTGCGATCTTTTGATCTTTCGCTTGGGATTCAAGCGTTAGGGGAAAGATCGCAGCCTCGTTGCACTCGACAGCTCCTACACAGCTCCTACCGTGTTAAGTCGGCCAATTCGTTGTCATCCAGAGCTCGATTGGCCAGCAATCTGGCCAGCTCGATCAACTGCTGAATCCCCAACGCCACATGCCGCCGGGAACCCTCCAGCTCGAATCCCAGGTCACTGACCAGCGCATCGGCCGAGGCCAGGGTTTCGCTGAGGTGGTTAGCACCGATTCGGTGTTGAGGCCGGGGATCACGGTGAACACCTGGCCGTCCTGGGTGTGTGGTTTAGGAGGGGTGGGCGACAAATGGATATTCAGCGCCCGGTCGGCGGCTTCGCGGAGTTTTTTTGTGTCGAGGGTGGTGTAGGAAGAAAGGTCTTCGGCGCGTGGGGGGTTGGGGGTGATCTTGACCATGATATGAATCTCCATTCGAACGTGGAGTTCACCATTTCCGCGACCAAGCAGAAGGTGGCGAACTGTACGCAGGTTGGTCGACCAGGGAATGGAAACCCGGCAGGGCCCGAAGCCCTCCCACGCACAGTCAGCCATAAAGCAGACAGCCGCTCGCGCGGCACCGTGCGCCATTCTAAACCCGGGCGACCAAACCCGGTCGCTGATTTTGCAGCGACGAGCAAAGCCTATCCCCGCCCCTTCCGAACCGACAACCGACGCGACTCGTCAGAAAATTCCCGGAGCACCACATTTTTTGTAGGAACACATAACCTGTGGCGAGGGAGCTTGCTCCCGCTCGACTGCGCAGCAGGCGCAAGAATCCTGGGGTCGCTTCGCAACCCAGCGGGAGCAAGCTCCCTCGCCACAAGAGCATTGCAGTCTCCGGGTCCCCATTTATCACTCCGTCCCGTTAGAAGTTGCCAGCCCCCCCAAACCCCTCCTAAGATCGATGCTCTCACGGGTGCAGCGGAGCTGCCCGATAAAAACCCGACTCAAGGACCTGACATGACCCATATCAAACGCCCCATCACCACCCCACCCCGAACAGGCCTGACCCGCGAGGACCTCTGGGAAGGCCAGGACCGGGGCCTGATCAAATGCTGGGAAATCGGCCGCGACCGGGCGATGAAGTTTCCCGAGCTGGCGCAACGTTGCCTGGCCGGTGAATTGCCGGTGCTGGGTTGGAAAGGTGGCGTCAGCCGCAGCCTGAAGAAAAACGAAAAATTCGGTTGCCTTAAGTACCTCGCTCAATGGCAGGGCCTGCGCAGTGAAGACCTGGACATCGACCTGACCCAGGAGCGTACCCTGACCTGTTCCAGCACGAACATGATCGTGACGTTTACCCCGGATCGGGCTAAATACGTCAACCAGGAACCTGCCTGAACGCAACCGCACACTGCCGGAGGCCGACATGAACCTTGAACCCAGGATCGACTTCGCCGTCACGCCATTGCTGCGCATCGCCTACGAAGAACACGGCCCCGCCAGCGGCGCCCCCATCATCCTGCTGCACGGTTTTCCTTACGACCCCAGGGCGTTCGATGCAGTCGCGCCGGCCCTGGCCCAGCGTGGCTACCGGGTCATCGTGCCCTACCTGCGCGGCTACGGCCCGACCCGCTTCAACAACCCGGACATCATGCGTTCCGGCCAGCAAGCGGCGTTGGCCCAGGACCTGCTGGACCTGATGCACGTACTCTCCATCCCCCAAGCAGCGCTGTGCGGCTACGACTGGGGCGGTCGGGCGGCGTGTATCGTCGCGGCCCTGTGGCCCGAGCGTGTGCGCTGCCTGGTGACCGGCGATGGCTACAACCTGCAGGACATTCCACGTTCCACGCAGCCGCTGGACCCGGAAACCGAACATCGCCTGTGGTACCAGTATTATTTCCACACGGCCCGGGGCGTCGAGGGCCTGACCCGGAACCGGCGTGAACTGTGTGGCTTGCTCTGGCGCCTGTGGTCACCGACCTGGACACGGGGCGCCGAACTGTACCCCCTCAGCGCCGCGTCGTTCGATAACCCGGACTTCGTCGACGTGGTGATCCACTCCTACCGTCATCGCTTCATGTACGCGCCGGGCGACCCGACGCTGGAGTGGATGGAGGAACGGTTGGCGGCACAACCGGCCATCAGCGTGCCGAGCATTTCCCTGTGCGGCGCCGATGACGGCGTGGGGCCCGCGTCGGAACACGATGAAGACGTCGAGCATTTCACGGGGTTCTATGAGCGCCGAGTACTGCCCGGTGTTGGCCACAACATTCCCCAGGAAGCCCCCGAGGCCACGCTCAAGGCATTGCTGGATCTGCTTGAGGGCTGACGGCGAATCGCTCGCGATAGGCCTGGGGCGTCACGCCCATGGCCCGCAGGAAACTGCGGCGCAGGGTTTCTTCGCTGCCGAAGCCACATTGCACCGCCACCCGCTTGATCGACACCGCCGTGTCGGCCAGCAGGCGGCGAGCGGTTTCCACGCGAATCAACTCCACGGCCCGCGCCGGGGTCTGGCCGGTCTCGGCGCGGTAGTGCCGTACAAAGCTGCGTTCGCTCATACCCACCTCGGCGGCCAGGCTCGACAGGCCCAGGTCACGGGTGAGGTTTTCGGCGATCCAGGCATGCAGGTCATCAAACCGACTGCCTTGCTTTTGTAGCGACAAGGTCACGCTGAACTGCGATTGGCCGCCAGGGCGCTTGAGGAACACCACCAGGTGCCGGGCGACCTCCAGCGCCACCGCGCGGCCCAGGTCCTCCTCGACCAGCGCCAGGGCCAGGTCGATGCCGGCCGTGACCCCGGCCGAGGTCCAGACCGGACCGTCGTTGATGAAAATCGGGTTGGGTTCGACCCGCAGTTGCGGATGTTGCTCGGCCAGTTGTTCGCAGCGAGTCCAGTGCGTCACCACGCGCCGTCCGTCCAGCCAACCGCTGGCGGCCAGCAGGAACGCCCCGGTGCACACCGACGCCACCCGGCGCGAACGCAGGCCATGATCCTTGACCCAGGCCACCAGCGCCGGGTCTTTCGCCGCTTCGTACACGCCCCAGCCTCCGGCGATCAACAGCGTGTCGCTGCCTTCGCTCGGCAGCGGCTCGGCCAACAGCGCCAAGCCTGCCGAGGACATCACCGCCCCACCGCCCACGGCGATGACCGTCGGCGTGTACGGCAGCGGCAGGCCTTGCTGGCGGGCCAGGTCGTTGGCCGATGCAAAGACCTGCAAGGGCCCGGTGACGTCGAGCACTTGCACATTGGCGAAGGCCAGGACATGAACGGTTTTCGGTGGGCTGGGCATATTGGCGTGATTCGTGGGCTTATTGGCGTATACGCCAGAGCCTACGGATCTAAAGTAAAACCGTCCACCCCTCGGGCATCATTCAAAGGAGAACGCGACATGACGTTGCAGATCGGTTTGCTGTTATTCCCCCAAATCCAGCAGTTGGACCTGACCGGCCCTTATGACGTGCTGGCCTCGTTGCCGGATGTGAAGGTCCACCTGGTCTGGAAGGACCTGGCGCCGGTCACCTCCAGCACCGGGCTGGTGCTGCTGCCCACCATCACATTCGAGGACTGCCCGAAGCTCGACGTGATCTGCGTCCCCGGCGGTACCGGCGTCGGCCCCCTGATGGAAGACGAACAGACACTGGCCTTCATCAAGCGGCAAGCCGCCGACGCGAAATACATCACCTCGGTGTGTACCGGTGCGCTGGTGCTCGGTGCCGCGGGCCTGCTGCAAGACAAGCGCGCCACCACTCACTGGGCCTATCACAGCCTGCTGCAAACCCTGGGCGCGACGCCGATCAAGGAGCGCGTAGTCCGCGATGGCAACCTGCTCACCGGTGGCGGTATCACGGCCGGGATCGACTTTGCCTTGACCCTGGCGGCCGAACTGTTCGACCAGGACACCGCCGAGCTGGTCCAACTGCAACTCGAATACGCCCCTGCCCCACCGTTCAACGCCGGCAGTCCGGACACCGCGCCGACGCGCGTGCTGGAAGAAGCGAACCGGCGTGCGGCCGAGTCGTTCCGGGTGCGCTCGCAAATCACTCAGCGTGTTGCGGCGCGCTTGGAACGGGCGTAACGATCAGTCCCGATGGGAATGAAATCTGTGGTGAGGGGAGTTGTCTCCTCACCACAAAGGCCATCGGCTCATCATCCCTCCTGGCGATACAACACCATCCCCGCGTGGTAGAGCACGCCTTCGCGAAAATCCCCATCGGCGGTGAAACCGGTGTCGTCGTGGTATTCGATATGGTCATCCTGCAGCCAGTAGTCGCCCTGATATGCGCTCTCACGTAAACCTCGCGCTTCGTCATAGCGTCCGCCCGGCAGCAGCCGATGGCGAATCACGCCATCAGCCGTCACCCAAAGGCCGACGAATTTATCCTGGTCTCCAAATGCCTTTCTCATGGGACATCTCCTGTCGGTCAAGTCGGTCAGAATGGACTGGCGGTTGGCCGCACGATCAGTTCGCTGACGTCTACGTCCGCCGGTTGTTCGATGGCGTAGGCGATTGCCCGGGCGATGGCTTCGGCCGGAATGGCGATCCTGCGGAACTCACGCATTTCGGCACGTCCACCTTCATCGGAAATGCTATCGGCCAGTTCCGATTCGGTCACACCGGGGGAAATCACCGTCACCCGCACATCACCTCCGACTTCCTGGCGCAAGCCCTCGGAAATCGCCCGCACGGCATACTTGGTGGCGCAATACACGGCGGCCGTCGGGCTGACCGCGTAGGCACCGATGGAGGCGATGTTGATGAACTGGCCGCTGCGCTGACGCTGCATCAAGGGCAGGCCGGCGGCGATCCCGTGGAGCACGCCACGGATGTTGACGTCGATCATGCGATCCCATTCCTCGACTTTCAGCGCCTCGAGCTTGGAGAGCGGCATGACGCCTGCGTTGTTGATGATCACGTCGACCTGGCCGAACCGCTCGACAGCGAAATCGACGAAGCCCTGGACATCCTCACGACGGGTCACGTCCACGGCCTTGCAGACCGCCTGCTGGCCAGCGGCTTCGAGTTCCTGCACCAGTGTTTGCAAACGATCGATGCGCCGCGCGCCAAGCACGACACGAGCACCGCGAGCCGCCAGCAACCGCGCCGCGGCTTCACCAATCCCGCTGCTGGCGCCGGTGATGACCACAACTTTGTTTTGAATATCGGACATGATGATTCCCTCGACTGGATGTATTGGCTCCCGGTGGGAGCGTTTTGACAGGTCCAGATTAGGGAACCAGCCGAGGCCGGAGTTAGCCGGATCCTCCTGCGCACTTGCACGATCCTGTAGCGATAGATCCGACTCTGGTCGACAGCCGCGCAATCGGTTTTACTAGCGCGGTCTATTCATTTTGGCCAGGGAGGTTGCTTGGCATGTCGGTATCCACGTCCATCCACATTGCGCCAGACGACAGCGTCAATCAGCGTCGCGCCGAAATAGCGAGCCTGATGATGCGCTTCGCCCCGGAATTCGGCGTCCATCCCACGGCCATCGAAGCGTTGCACCTGATCCGCTGCGACCAGCCGACCGAAGCCCTGCACGTCGTGCATAAGCCCGGCCTGTGCGTGATCATCGAGGGCCGCAAGGAAGTGCGCCTGGCTGATGAATGCTACATGTATGACCCCCTCAATTACTTGGTGGTCTCGGTGACCCTGCCGTTGTCCGGCCAGGTGATTCAAGCCAGTCCCGAGCGTCCCTACCTGTGCATCCGTCTCGACATCGATCCGGCACAGATCTGCCGCCTGATCGCCGACGCCAGCCCCATCGGCGTGCCGACCGAAAGAACCGATCGTGGATTGTTCCTGGATCGCATCGATGCGCCATTACTCGACGCGATGTTGCGCTTGCTGCGGCTGCTGGACAGCCCGGGCGATATCGCCACCCTCGCGCCGCTGGCCCAGCAGGAAATTTTCTACCGGTTGCTGCGTGGCGCCCAAGGCCAGCGCTTGCACGAAATCGCCATTCCCGACACCCAGACCCATCGCATCAGCCGCGCCATCGAGTGGCTCAATACTCATTACGCCAAGCCACTGAGCATCGACAGCCTGGCACAAATGATCAATCTCAGCCCTTCGGCCCTGCATCACCGCTTCAAAGCCGTGACCGCCATGAGCCCGCTGCAATACCAGAAGCAGTTGCGCCTGCAGGAAGCCCGACGGTTGTTGTTGGCGGAGAACAGCGACGTTTCGTCAATTGGCTACAAGGTGGGGTATGAAAGCCCTTCGCAGTTCAGCCGCGAATACAGCCGTCTATTTGGCGCCTCACCGAGCAAGGACATCGCTCGTTTGCGTGCCCAGGCCCTGCAAGCCACGAGCGCCTGATCCTGCACACAGACAGGATCAGGCAAAGCCAGGACAGTATCCGTCTACCGCCCGCCCCCGCCTCGCCCCTAATCTGAACCCATGCAGCAAGACAACCGTCCCGGCTGCAACGGGTTCAGCAGATCACGACATCTGAACGACCCGGCACTCAACCTGATATGACCGGAGTCTTTACCATGAAAACGTTCAACACCTTGATCGCCATTACCACCTTCGCCCTGAGCGCCAGTGCGTTTGCCCTGCCGAGCCAGCAGCAAGACCGTTTCTTTACCTGGGCTGGCGATTACCAGCAGCCGGTGGCCGCTGATGGCGCGGATCGGACGCCAGGGGGCCAGACCTTGGCTGCCGACGGTGCCGAGCGTACCCCTGGGGGTCAAACCTTGGCCGCTGATGGTGCCGACCGCACCATGACCCGGCGCCTGGCATGATCAGGCCACGTTCCCACAGACGAAAAAAAACCCGCCTAGGCGGGTTTTTTGAGGACCAATTTGACTCCCTGTCCGGCATTCCATGCCTGGTCCAATCATCCATGACCCCAAGCACTCCCTGTACTCAGTGGATGAACATAGATTAGGCCCACCGGTGACTTGGAGAAAGACGAGAAAGCAGCAACGGCGTGTAAGCGTTTCGCTATAGGACGCTTTCCTGGCTTTTTCAACGGGCGAAAAAAAACCCGCCGAAGCGGGTTTTTCCAAGACCATTACGACTCCCTGTCGATAGCTAATCCTTGCATGGTCGATCGTCCCTGATCCTGAGCACTTCCTGTGCTTCAGTGGATAAGTCCAGATTACGCCTCGGATCCAAAATGAAATAGACGACATAGCTACCATCTCGTGTAAGACATTCGCTATACCTGCCCCTCCGAAAACCCTTAGCTCTGCCAGCCGGCTGGCTCAAGGCTTGTGCAGGAACGCTTCAATATTGGCCATCTGCTCGTCCCAGCCACGGCTGTCCATGCGAAAAGCCTTGAGTCGGCGTGCCTCGGGAATGTTGTTGAAGCCCGACTCCACGACTTTGAGCAAGGTACCGCCATCCATGTCTTCGAGTTCGAATTGCACTCGGGTTTCGGACTCTTGGGAATAATCTACCTGCGGCTCGACAGCGTAAGGATGCCAGCGAAATGAGAACACTCGCTCGGGCTCCACCCGCTCCACCGCTACGTCCCAGATAAGGTGTTCGTAACCTGGATAAGTGATTTGCCCTTGGGTACGCTCGCCCGCCACAAACCGTTTCCCCTCAAGGGCGACACCGAACCATTGGCCAAAGGCTTCGGCATTGGCCAGGGCCCGCCAGACCTGGGAGCGCGGGGCCTTGAGCAGGATCTTTCTTTCAATGCGGTCGGATGAATGCATGAGTCACCTCCTGTGTTTCAACAGTAGGCTTGTAAGACCACAAGGCCAACCGGAAAGTTGTATCAGACCGATGTTTAGCGCTCGTCAACTTTAAAACAGCACGACGCGATGTAAACTCCCTCGGCGCTTTCACCCCCTCAAGGAGAGACCCAACATGTCCCTACGCTTGCTCCTGGCCCTGACGCCACTGCTTTTTGTCGCCGTTGCCCAGGCCGACGACTGCGCTGGCGCCACTACTCAAGGCGAAATGAACCAATGCGCAGCCAAAGAAAACAAGGCCGCTGACAATGAGCTGAACAGTTTGTACGAGCAGATCACCGCACGCCTGAAGGACAATCCCGAGGCCAAGAAAATGCTGGTCAAGGCTCAGCGTGCCTGGATAGGCTTCCGTGATGCCGAATGCGAATTCTCCGCCTCTGGGGTTGAGGGCGGCAGTGTCTACCCGCTGATCTATGACAATTGCATCACCGCCCAGACCAAGGCCCGTGTCGAGGCGTTCAAGACCTATCTCAAGTGCAAGGAAGGGGACTTGAGCTGCCCCGTACCCGAGGCTTGACAGCCAGGATGCAAAAAAGGATGACCTCTGCAGGTCATCCTTTTTTCGGCCAACACTTTTTATTGGAAAAAACAAAACCCCTACCTGCGTCAGCAGATAGGGGTTTCGGAATTTAATCTTGACGATGACCTACTCTCACATGGGGAAACCCCACACTACCATCGGCGATGCATCGTTTCACTTCTGAGTTCGGGATGGGATCAGGTGGTTCCAATGCTCTATGGTCGTCAAGAAATTCGGTAGCCAGCGCGTGCCTTGCGGTCACGTTCCAGCGAATGGGTATGCGATAGTTTGTGTGCTGCAGTCGAGCGTCTCGAACTTTCGGTTCGTTTCGTCTTCACACACCGCAATCTGGTTCTCCTTGGCCCTGGGGCTTGGAGCTTACAAATTGCTTGGGTGT